>DATAIH010000054.1:0-45902 GCA_036262755.1 Candidatus Acidiferrum sp. | reverse complement strand
AAGAAAAACGCGGCCAAGCCGATAAAGGCCAGGGTGCCGCCGAACATCCACAGTTCGTAGGAAAACAGCGAAGTGATTTGCTCGGCGGGGAAAAACGCCAAAGCGATTCCCAGGATGGTGGTCAGGAACCCGCTCAAGCCGGCAGCGATCAACGTGGCTTTACGGTAGCGCCCTGGAGCAAAAGACTTCTGCCAAGCGATTCGAAGCAATGCGCCGAACATATACAGAAACGGAATGAGCTGAAGGACAACCGCGAGCGACAAGAGCTTCTGAAACGTTTCCTGGACTCCGGCGCCGGTGAAGCTGAAGTTGATGACCACCAGGATCAAGGAAACGATCGCATGCACGATCAAAGCGGCGTACGGCGTCGAATACTTCGGATGAATCTTGCCAAGCCAATCGGGCATGTACGAGTCGAGTCCGGCGACAAATGGGATGCGCGCTGAGCCGCCGAGCCAGGCCGAGCCGATTCCCGCGATGGACAAACTCAACATGAGAGCAAAGGGCGCGATGATCCAGCCGATGCCCACGCGGGAGGACATGTGGCTGACCGCCTGGACGATTCCCTGAAGGACATTGATTTGATCTTTGCTGACGGCGACAAGCAAGGTCAGCGTCGTGCCGATGTAGAGCGCGCCGGAAAGAATGCCGCCCCAGGACACGGCGCCGGGAAGAGTCTTGCGCGGATTTTCAATTTCATCGCCCATAACCGAGGCAAGCTCAAGGCCAACGAGGCCAAAACAAATGACGCCGAAAGAGTTCAGCACGAAGCGCGGGTTCGCGGGAATGCGGAAATCGGCCGTGGTGACCGAGGTGCCGAAGCGCAGCCAGACAATGACGCCGAGACCAATCAACAGGCCGCCGGCGATGAACGTGCCGAGGCCGCCGATGTTATTGATCCACTTGCCGACGCCGAGGCCGACGATGTTGAGGACCACGAGGATCGCAAGCAGGGCGAGCGAGGAGATCAGCGCGAAGGACTTGCTGTCGGCGAGCCCGGCATGCGCGGGGCCGAGGGAAAACACAGAAACACCGACGAAATACAACATGATGGTCGGGACGTACATCATGTTATTGGTCCAGTAGCACCAGCCGGACAAAAAGCCGTGGAAGTCGCCGAAGACTTCCTTGGCCCACAGGTAGACGCCGCCTTCGCCGGGGTACCGGTCGGCCAATTCGATGACGGCAATGCCCTGGGGCCAGAAAAAAAGGAGGAGCGAGATAATCCAGAGCCAAACCGTGACGCCACCGTTGGCCGCGATGGATGGTACGACATTGAGGTTGAAGACCGCGACGACGAAGAGCAAAACCAGGTCCGAGCGGCCCAAGACACGCTTCAGGTGAGGCCTTTCCTGCGCCTCGGCCGCGGGCAGCGCCGTGATAGCCCCGTTTGCCAACTCGACTCTCTCCTGCTCGCTCGAGCTGAGCTTTCCTATCTTCGCCTTAGTGGGCCACGGCACCGACGTGGGCCATGCCGCGTTCTTGCTGCGCTTTGGCGAGCGCGGGAGCAACCTCTTCGAAGACGGCAAGGTGTCTATCGATGTCCGCTTCGGTGTGTTGCACCGAGATGGTCCACTGCTCATCCCACCAATAGGGCTGCGCGAGTATGCCGCGATTGACCATGCCGAACCAGTAATGGCGCCAGAGGTCGACGTCGATCCTGGTCCAGTCGCGATAATTGCGAATCTCCTGCGGGTAGAGCATGAGTGCGCCATTAACGCCCGCGCTCGCAACATAAGCTTGCAATCCGGATCTTTTGACGATAGCGCGATAGCCTTCGGTGAGTTTCTTGCTCAGATGGCCGACGTGGGCATAGGCTTCGCGCGTGAGAACTTCGCGAAACGTAGCGAGGCCCGCGGCCATGGCGACGCGGTTGGTGTTGTAAGTGCCGCCGTGAAAAACCTTGTGCTGCGAGATCAAATCCATCACGGCGCGGCTTGCCCCAAAGGCTCCGAGCGGCAGGCCACCGCCAATGGATTTGGCCAGGCAGATGATATCCGGCTTGACGCCAAAGAACTCGCTCGCGCCTCCCCAGCCGAGCTTGGCTCCGGTCTTCACTTCGTCGAAGATGAGCAAAGCGCCGTTCTTCGTGCAAATGTCGCGCAAGCCCTGGAGGAACCCGGGTTGCGGCAAGCACAAACCGACATTCATCATAATCGGCTCGAGAATGATGGCCGCGATCTGACCAGGATTTTCTTTGAAGCGCCGCTCAACACTGGGCAGATTGTTGAAGGCAGCGATGGGAACGTTGGAAAGCGAGGCTTTGGGAATGCCTCCGCCACCCGGAACGCTCGCCGGGGCGTCGGGATCGCCGTAATCTTCGGCTTGGGGCTTGACGCTCACGAGTGCGGTATCGTGCAAGCCGTGGTAACAGCCTTCGAACTTCAGGATTTTATCGCGGCCGGTCGCGGCGCGAGCGAGCCGGCAGGCGTGCATGGTGACTTCCGTGCCGCTGGAGCCAAAGCGCACCATCTCGACCGGATAGCGCTTCGAGATTTCTTCGGCAAGCTCCCATTCCTGGTCGTGGGGCATGCCGAAGGTGGTGCCGCGACGGAGTTCCTGCTCCACGGCTTTGACCACCGCGGGATGTCCGTGACCGGCCATCAAAGCGCCAAAGCACAGGTTGTGATCAATGTACTCGTTGCCATCGAGGTCGTGAATGCGGCTGCCCCGGCCATCTTTGACGAAGAGCGGATAGGGCTCATAGTGGCGGTAGTTGCTGGCAACGCCCAGGGGAATCCGTTCGAGCGCGCGCTTGTGGGCGGCGGCGGAGCCGGGTGTGCGCCTTTCATACGTGGCGAGTTCTTTTTTTAGTGTGTCGTGCATGATGCTACTCCGTGGGTTGCAGGCCTGTTCCCTGCGGTCAGTTTGAGGGGCTGAATCGATTGTCGCAAACGATCCTGCCCGTCACATCAGAAAAGAAGCTTGAGAGCGAACTGAATCAATCTCGGGTCACGCGCCTTCTGAACTGCACCAAAAGTGGAACCGACGTCAGTGAAATTGCCGTCGGGACTCAGGAACTGGGTATGATTCCAGGCGTTGAAGAACTCTGCGCGGAACTCCGTGTTAAGCCGCTCGGTCAGGTGTGTCTTTTTCTCAATCGAGATGTCGGACTGACTGATCCGCGGCCCGCAACAGAGCGTGCGGGAAGAGTTCCCGAATTGGCCCGCCGGAGCATCAGCGAAAGAGTTCGGGTCAAATAACTGATTGGGTGCGCATGCAATCGGTGCACAGGTCGCCTGGGTATGCGGATTCAGAAAGTGAATGGGAGCAACGATGTCGGGCTCGCCGACCGGTTCAAAATCAAAGCTGTTCCCGAGTTCCGTATCGTTCCCGCTAAGGATTCGAATGGGGAAACCGCTCTGGAAAGTGATGATGGAGGAAACTGCCCACCCGTTAACAACCTTCCCTGCGAAGCCATCGTGCTTCGGAATTGGGAGCTCCCAGTAAGGACTGAAGACGAACCGATTGCGTGCGTCGAATGCCGAGAGCGACCTGCTCCTCTTTGGATCAAGGTAATTGACGACATTTTCGAAGCTCGAGGAGCTGTCAATGGACTTGCTAAAGGTGTACGACGCCTGAAACTGCAGACCGTGCGACATGTTCTTCTGCAGCATGGCCTGCACAGAGTTATAGGCCGAAGTACCCACGGTGTTTTGAGCGAAGATGCTTCCGAAAACGGGAACCCCATCAGGCGGGCATCCCGCCCCACCCGTGAGAGGTTGACAGAACGGCGCGGAAAACTTGCGTAAGCCCACGAGATCGATGCCATTCGGGCCAACCGTTGTACCTCCAGGAATGAAAAGGCCGCCGGACCCAGCATTGTAAGGAAGGTGAAGTCCTTGTGCTGGGATGACGGTTCCCCCGGGAATCAGAAACTGCGAATCCGCAAAGAACGGTCCACAATCACTGGTAGTTCCGCCATCGGCGACGAAAAGGGCGTGAAGGTCGAGGCAGGGCTGAGCCTGACCGGGATTCATATCGACAGACTGCAACAGGCGGTGTCCTTGCGACCCAACGTATCCGATTTGGAAAAGCAAGCTGCTGGCAAGTTGCCGCTGGATAGTGAAATTGTATTGCTCCGAATACTGCGAGCGCATATTCGGCTGGAATTCGCCGAAAAGCACCATTGGCCGGAAAATCGACCAATCCACTGACTGACCCCGGGTCGGTTTGAGGATTCCGCCGAAGGGATTCGGCGCGAATCCTCCTGATTGGAATTCAAATGGCAGATTAAAGAGCGTCCCAGAAAGAAACGGGCTCCCACCAAAGGGTGGCTCGGCGCTGAACTGCTCGAGAACGAGTTGCTCGATGGGGTTGTAGAAGACCCCCCAGCCCATACGGATGCTTGTCTTCCCGGGGCCGCCGGTAAGCTTGGAAACCCACCCGGAAGTTGCGCCCGGGCTCCAAGCAAGCCCTAGTCGCGGAGCAAAGGATTTGTAATAAGTTTGCGTCAACCCGTTCGGAATCCCTTTGTCACCGGGGATCACGAGACCCAAGGGAAACACAGCATTGGAAGGACCCGTGGGACTGCAATCCGTGCCATTGGCGGCGACAGTGCTAAACGTGAGATTCGGTGCGCCCGATGGATAATTGGGGCTCAAGACGCAGGGGAAGATCGTGTCGGCTTGCCCAGGACGAAAAGTTTGGACGCGGTGCCCGATTTCATTGTAGGGAGTATTCAGCTCCCATCGCAGGCCGTAATTGAGCGTAAGGCTCGGCCTTATCTTCCAGCTATCCTGGGCGTATAGGTAAAGCGAAGTCGTGCGTACATTCTCGTCCTGAGCAGCGCCTTGTCCATAAGAAGTTGGCAGGCCCAAGAGATAGTTTCCGTAGGCATCGGAAAAACCAAGGTCGTTGCCGGAAGGTGCGGTCGCACTGCTGAGGAAAGTGAAGCCGCCGGTTGTCTCAAAGTAGAGATTCTGGTTAAAGTGTGCACGGCTAACGTCCGCGCCGAACTTGAAGCTATGCTTCCCGACGACTTTGCTGAAGTTGTCTGTCCACTGGAAGACATTACCGATCTGGGGCAATTCACCCTCAAAGTTGTTGCCAATAACCGCGCCACCGGAAATCGTGATGAAGGGAACTCCAGCATGACCAGGTAGATCCGTGGTGATACCGGCTCCCGGATTGGCCGGGTCGGAAAAGCAGTGCGCCGGATCGATGGTAGGACACACGCTATGTGCGGTTCCGTCCTTGCTTACGTTTACTGGGTGATCGTTCTTACCCTGAGCCTCTCGGAAATAAGTGAATCGGGCTTCATTCACTGCAGACGAGCCAATGGTCCAGGTGTGGCTGAAGTTCCATTGCTGAAAGCGAAAAGCGAACTGCGACCCGAACCCCGGAACGTTTGCGCCGGCTGCCTGGAAAAACGGAAACGGCTGGGTCTCTGCGGAATCATCAAAATAATAGTAGGCGTTAAACTGTTGTGAGGACGAAATCTTCTGGTCGAAACGCGCCGTAAACTGATCTCCCCTGGAGTGATCGGATGGGTTAGACGTGAATACGTTATTGGGGCGGTTAGCAGCGGGGATAAGACTTGCCAAGTCCTTTGCCGTTGGATCAAAACAAGCGACAGGAATCTGATTCCCCGGAAACACCGTTGAGTACGGCGTATTGTCCGCGAGGGTCCCACCTTCGGCCGCAATAGCTTGGGAGCACCCCGTTCGGCCTGCCAGGATAGCCGAGTTGACCAACGTGCCGCTGAAAGGTGCAGCCGCGGAACCATCCACAAGGTTCTTGGAGAAATCGCCAGAAAGCTCACCCGGTGAGGGAACCACTACAGTTCCGGAAGAAACTCCGTTGATGATTCGACGCCCTTCATAGGATCCAAAAATGAACGACTTGTCTTTCTTGATCGGTCCCCCCAAAGTAGCGCCAAACTGATTCTGTTTGAAATCCCCCTTGGTAAGGTCGAAGAAGTTCCTTGCATTTAGCGCCTTGTTGCGAACGAATTCGTAGACGTCGCCATGAATGTCGTTGGTACCGCTCTTGGTTACCACGTTGACCACGGCACCGGAATTCCGTCCGAATTCCGCGTCGAACGTGTTCGTGATCATGCGGAATTCTTCGACTGCGTCAGGCGATGGCTGGATGACCGGGAGATTGATGAACACGTCATTTGCCGTGCCGCCGTTGACCTGGTAATTGTTCGCCCGGCCTCGCCCGCCATTTACGGATACAACTCCGGCGTTCTCACTCCCCGCAAACAGAGCGGCGCCAACCTGCGACATCACGCCTGGTTGCAATTGCAGTAACTGGTAGGTGTCGCGCGTGTTCAAAGGCATTTCGCTGACGGCAACGGAATTCATAACCGCGCCGAGCTGTGTCGAAGTGGTGTCCACAACGGGCGGGGCGCCGGTCACCTCTACAACGTCAGTGGCACCGCCGACTTCGAGTGTAATGTCAACGGTAATGACCTGGTTGAGGTCAAGAGGGATGCCCTTGCGCGCATATTTCTTGAAGCCTTTGCTGGCAGCGTCGATTTCATAGGATCCCACAGGCACTTCGAGAAAGATGTATTCACCGTTGGTGCCGGTTTGCGCGTCACGCGTGGCGTGTGTGGCTTCATTGAGGAGCGTCACGGTGGCGCCGACGACGGCTCCGCCGCTTGGATCGGTGACCGTGCCGAGAATGCGGCCGCCGGTGCTTTGCGCTTCCGCGAGAGGCGCGAGCAAAACCGGCGCGAGAATCAAAGTGGCTGAAAACAAAATGTTGCGACCACACGACCGGAGAAATCCCAACAGTGTCTTGCCTGTCATAACTCACCCCTTGCCCCAAGGACTTTCTAGGATGGTATCTTCGTGGTTGCCGTACCCCGGAAACCTTACTATAATCTCGCAAACTTAGAGAAAGTCGGGTGCCGTGTCAAGCGGAAAGAATCTACCAGAAGGCTCGGACGCGCGCGGCCACAGCCGCCTGCTGCGCATCAGCGAGGTCGCCCGCCGCGTGGGCATTTCCTCTTCCGCGCTGCGCGCCTGGGAAGCGCTTGGGCTGGTCACGCCGCAACGTACCGAGAGCCGCTACCGACTGTATGGCGAATCCGACGTGCGGGTGCTGCAACGCGCCATTTTTCTACGCCGCGCCCGCGGGCTCAATCCACCCGCGATCGTTCACGTTCTCAAACGCCAGGGAGTGGTGTCTCCGCCGGCAGAAGGCACACTCGGTCCGGGGCAGCGTTTTCGCCGCTTGCGCGTCGGGCGCGGCCTTTCTCTCGCGGACGTTGCGAAAGCCACCGGCGTTTCGGTGGGCTTTCTCAGCGCTCTAGAGCGCGGCCAGATGCGCTCCTCGGTCGCCACGCTGCGCCGCATTGCGCGTTTTTACGGCACCAACATACTTTCCCTATTCGAAACCGCGGGGAACAATCCGCGCCTGGTCCGCCCTTCGGAAAGAAAGATTCTGGAAACCACGCCTGACGTCCGCATGGAATTGCTGGCCTGGGGAAACACGGCGATGGAACCTCACCTGTTCCGGGTCAAGCCCGGCGGTGGCAGCGGGGAATCCTACTCGCACGAAGGGGAGGAATTTCTGCACGTGCTTCGCGGTGATTTTGAAATCTGGCTGAACAAAAGCGAACACTACCGGCTGAAGCCCGGCGACAGCTTGTATTTTGAAAGCACCACGCCGCATCGTTGGAAGAATCCCGGCCGCAAAGAGGCCTGGGTGCTGTGGATCAATACACCGCCGACATTTTGACGGCAACTGTATGAAAAGGACGCCATCCCGATGAACACCCGTTCCCTGCGACTCCGGTTACAGCTTTTCCTCGTGTGTGTCGGGACTGCCGGAACAGCCAGCGCGCAGGGCCTCATTGTCGAACCGGCCAACATTATTGTGATCCATGGCCGCGTGTACACGGAGAATGCCAAGCAGCCTTGGGCACAGGCCGTGGCCATTCACGGAGCGAAAATTGTTGCCGTCGGCGACGACACCACCATCGAAAAAATGCGCGGCATGGGCACGAAAGTCATCAACGCCGGCGGAAAAGTCGTTCTTCCCGGCTTCACCGATTGCCACATTCATTTTCTCGATGGATCGCTTAGTCTTGGCCGCGTGAACCTGGAAGGCGCGAAAGGTCTTCCCGACATTCAGAAGAAACTGCAGCAATACGCAGCGGAACATCCCGGTGACGATTGGATTCTGGGCCGCGGCTGGGATTACGCTATGTTCGGTCCGGAAGCTCTGCCGCAGAAGAAATATCTGGATGAGATTTTTCCCAACCGGCCCGTTTTTCTGGAAGGTTACGACGGGCATACCTACTGGGCTAATTCGAAAGCCCTCGCGCTCGCGGGGATCAAGCGCGAAACTCCGAATCCTCCGAACGGAATCATCGTGCGCGATGCCCAGACCGGAGAAGCAACCGGGGCTTTGAAAGAAGCGGCGCAAGGCTTGGTCGCGAAGGTCATTCCGAAGCCGACTCGCGCCGAGACGCTGCTGGCCTTGCGTGCCGGCATGAAATGGGCCAATCAAAATGGTCTCACGCGCGTCGACAGTGCCGGGGGCGATTTTCAAATTCTCGATCTCTTTGACGAAATGCGCCATCGCGGCGACCTTAGCTTGCGGATGTACATCGCCTATTTCCTGAATCCTCCCGCGCTCGGGCGGCAAGACCTCGACGCGATCGAGGCGGGACGCAAGAAATTCCATGACGAATGGATCGATGCAGGGGCGGTGAAATTCATGGTGGACGGCGTGGTGGAGTCGCACACGGCGGCCATGCTCGAACCCTACAGCGACGACCCTACCTTGAAGGGCCAGCCCTTCTGGGAGCCCGCGAGCTACAATGCCGCCGTTGCCGAGCTGGACAAGCGCGGGTTGCAACTCTTTACGCACGCCATCGGGGATTATGGCGTTCGCATGGCCCTGGACGGCTACGAGAACGCGGAGCAACACGATCACAAGCGGGATCGCCGCTGGCGCATCGAGCACATTGAGACCGTAACGGCGGCCGACATTCCGCGCTTTGGGAAGCTCGGGGTCATCGCCAGCATGCAGCCCCTGCATTCTTATCCGGATGCCGATACCCTCGAGGTTTGGGCGCGCAACGCCGGACCGGACCGCGCATCGCGCGCCTGGGCGTGGAAAAGTATCGCGGACGCCGGCGGTCACCTGGCGTTTGGCAGCGATTGGCCGGTGGTGACCCTGAATCCGTGGGAAGGGATTCAGACCGCGGTGACGCGGCAAACGGCGGAGGGCACGCCGGCAAACGGTTTCGTTCCCGAGCAACGGCTGACGGTTGCGCAGGCGGTTGACGCCTACACTTTGGGAGCGGCTTTCGCAGGGCGGCGCGAAAAGACCGAAGGGTCGCTGGAGGCCGGCAAAGCCGCCGACTTGATTATCATTTCGCAGGACATTTTTAACATCAACCCGCATAAGATTAGAGCGACAAAGGTGCTCACCACCATCGTGGGCGGGCGCGTCGTGTATCAAGCGGATTCCAAGTAGCCGGAGGAGCGATGAAACCTCGCACGGTTCTTCTGGGGATTCTTGCCATGACGCTCGGGTGCGGGGCATGCGGCAAAAAAGAAGAATCGCTGAGCTTGCTCGTTTGGGAAGGCTACTCGGATGAGTCTGCGGTGCACGATTTCGAGCAAAGCCATCACTGCAAGATTTCTGCTTCCTACATGGGATCGAGCGATGAGCTGGTGGCCAAGCTGCGCGGCGGCAGCGCTTCGAATTATGACGTCATCTCGCCTTCGAGCGATGTTGCCGCATCCATCACTCGCGCGGGCTTGGCCGCGCCGCTCGACCTTTCAAAAATTCCTTCCTATCCGCAGCTCTCCGGCAAACTTCGGGAGCTGTCTTTGGTCAAAGCCAACGGCCAGGTCTACGGCGTGCCGTTTATGTGGGGGCCGAACCCGCTTCTTTACGATACGACGGTTCTTTCGAAACCGCCCGACTCCTGGGCCATCTTCTGGGACCCCCAATACAAGGGCAAGGTTTCGGTTTGGGACGATCTTTCGACCCTCTACATGGCCGCGCAGATTCTCGGCTACGACAAGCCCGATCCGTACAAACTCTACGATCTGAGCGATGAGCAGCTCGCCGCGGTTAAGAAAAAGCTTGTCGAACTCAAACCCAACATTCGCAAAATATGGTCGACTGGCGGGGAGCTTACCAATCTTTTCGAGTATCATGAAATCGTGCTCGCGATGGGCTGGCCGCTGAACACCAACGACCTCCGCAAGGCGAATTTTCCAATTGGCGAAACCATTCCCAAAGAAAACACCACCGGGTGGATCGACCATTTGATGATTACCGCCGCCAGCACACACAAAGAGCTTGCGCACGCGTTCCTTGCATACATGATCGAGGCCAAAACGCAAAAGCTGGTGACCGACCGGACGCATTACACGCCCGCGAATCCCGGCGCGGCGCAATTTCTCACGCCGGATGAGATTAAGAGCCTGCACCTCGACAACCCTGATGCCTATATGCAGAGAATCTACTTTTGGCAAGATGTTCCCCGCCGCGCCAAATACAACGAGATTTGGAACGAGGTGAAAGCCGCGCAGTGAGCGCCTCTCCCGCCAATCCGCCCCAGGAACTTCCGGCCGGGAGCGCAGCGCTTCTGGAGGTTCGCAAGGTGGCCAAGCGCTTTGGCGCGGTGGAAGTCCTGAAGGACATCTCTTTAAACATCGCTTCGGGAGAGTTTCTCACCCTCCTCGGCGAGAGCGGTTCGGGCAAAACCACCCTTCTTCGCTTAATCGCGGGATTCGACGGGCCTTCTTCGGGCGAAATCTGGATGACCGGCGCGCGCCTGGACCTTCTTCCGCCGTACCGGCGCCCCGTGAACACCGTTTTCCAGAACTATGCGCTGTTTCCGCATCTCAGTGCTCGCGACAATGTCGCTTATGGACTGCGCGTCAAGAACGTACCTGCCAGCGAAATCAGCGGCCGCGTCGAAGACGCTCTTCGCATGGTCAAGATGCAGGGTTTTGCCGCCTATCGTCCCGCGAAACTCAGCGGCGGCCAGCAGCAGCGTATCGCCCTTGCACGAGCGCTGGTGAATCGCCCGCAACTGCTTTTGCTCGACGAGCCGCTTTCTGCGCTGGACGCGAATCTGCGCAAGCAGATGCAGAGCGAGTTGAAATCGCTGCAGCGCGAAATCGGCGTCACGTTTCTCTTTGTCACGCATGATCAAGAAGAAGCCATGGCGCTTTCTGATCGCATCGCGCTGCTGCGCGATGGAGCACTCGAACAAGTGGCGTCTCCCCGAGAGATTTACGCGCATCCCGCCACCGCCTACACCGCCGAGTTCATCGGTCAAACCAATCTGCTTCGCGGGGAAATTCGCGGCGGCATGGTCACGTGCGGCGCGTTGCGCTGGCCCTTGGAGCTGGCCGACGGTCCGGTGATTTTTTCTCTTCGGCCGGAAGCGATTCGCATTTGTGCCGGCGGTAACCGCCAGCCGAGCGAAGCGAGGTTTCGCGCCTCGGTGCGCCAGCAATTCTACGGAGGTTCGAGCGAATTGCTGGAAGTGGATTGCGGAAACGGCCAAACGTTGCGCGTTCGCATCCCCGCACGCGGTCCGCTTACCGGCGAACACGACTTTGTCTTTTTGCTTTGCGACGCCATTGGCGTCCAGGAATAGAGGCTCGCGTCTCGCCCATGTACTCGCGCGGCTACAAATCGCTCGTTTCCATCCCGCCGATCGCATGGGTGGCGGTATTCCTTCTGCTTCCCTACGCGCTCATGTTTGTGCACAGCTTGTGGGCCGTGCGCGAAGGGGTCATCGTTCACCAGTGGAATTGGGGAAATTACAAGACTCTCGTTACGAACTCGCTTTACGCCGAAGTGCTTTTTCGCACGATGCGAATAGCCGCTTCCGTGACGCTTTGCGCGATCCTGCTTGGTTATCCGCTCGCGTACTATTTGGCTTTTCATGCGGGCGCGCGCAAAGAACTTCTCTACCAACTCGTCATCGTGCCTCTCTGGGTCAGCTACCTGGTGCGCGGCTACGCTTGGAAAACCATTCTCGGCAGCGACGGGGTGTTGAATGGCTTCCTCGAATACCTGCACCTCACCCATGAGCCGGTTGGCTTCTTTCTCTACAGCCCCTTCGCCGTCGTGCTGATGCTCACGCACATCTATACGCCGTTTGTCTTTCTCCCGATTTACGCTGCGCTCGAACACATTCCCCGCCCGCTCCTCGAAGCTTCGCAGGACCTCGGCGCGGGCTCGGTTCAAACGTTCTGGCGCGTGATCCTGCCTCTCTCCATGCCCGGGTTGCTCGCCGGCGCGACGTTTGCGTTTGTTCTCTCGCTTGGCGACTTTCTAGCGCCGCTGCTTGTCGGCGGTCCCTCCGGCACGATGATCGCCAACGTGGTCGAAAGCCTCTTTGGCGCCGCTTTTGATTGGCCGCTCGGGGCGGCAATTTCCGTGGGAATTCTTGTCATCACCATTTCTCTATTGTTCCTCAGTGAGTTTCTGGAAAAGCGCTGGGCCTTCAAATGACGGCAAGCTCGACCACGCGCCGCGCGCCGCTCCTGGCTCTCTATGCCGCGTTTGTCTTCGCTTTCGTTTATCTGCCCATCGTCGTGCTCGTGCTCTATTCCTTCAACCGCGATGGCGTCGGCGGTTTTCCCCCTCGTCATTTCACGCTGCGTTGGTACACGCAGCTTTTTGCCGACTCCTCCATCTGGGATTCCTTTCTCAACAGTTTGATGGTGGCCGCCGCGAGCGTCGCGCTTTCTCTGGCACTCGGTCTGCTCGCGGCTCTCGCTCTCGACCGTGGCGACTTTCCGGGCAAGACTTTGTTTCGCCGACTCGTTCTCCTGCCGTTGATTCTTCCGGGGATCATCACCGGTCTTTCGTTGCTGATGTTCGCGGTTTTTGCCGGGGTACAGCTCAGCCTGCTCACCGTTTTCCTCGGTCACTCGACCGCGCTCGTTTCCGTTGCCACCACCGAGCTCTTCGCGGGGTTGCAAAAACTGGACCGCGCTCAGGAAGAGGCTTCGCTCGACCTCGGCGCCACGCCTTGGCAAACGTTTTGGCGGATCACCCTGCCCAATCTCAAACTTTCGTTGATCGCCGCAGGATTGCTCATCTTCACTCTTTCCATGGACGAGATCGCCGTGACGTTTTTCCTTATCGGACGCGACAATACCTTGCCTCTGGAAATCTGGGCTCGCCTCCGCCGCGGCATCACTCCGGAAATCAACGCGATATCCGCTTTGATCTTGATCGTGTCCATCGGCCTGATCGTCATTTGGTATCATCTGCGCGAAAGAAGCCTTGGCGTCCGTTCGCAAGAGTTTCTGTGAACCGTTCCGGAGAGTCCTCATGACACGATCCGCGGCGATGCGGCGAACGTCCGCAATACTCACTCTTTTTGCTTTGTTTTCGACGCTCCCGCGCGCTCTCGCGCAGTCCGCGCCTTTCGACATTGTCATCACACGTGGCCGCATCATTGACGGCACAGGCTCTCCCTGGTATTCGGGCGACATCGGCATTCGCGACGGAAGAATTGCCGCCATCGGCAATCTCACCGGTTCAGCTCGCACGCGCACGATCGACGCGCACGGCCAGGTCGTTACTCCCGGCTTCATTGACATGCTCGGCCAATCGGAGCTGACCATTCTCGTCGATCCGCGCCTGCCGTCAAAAATCTATCAAGGCATCACCACGGAGATCACCGGGGAAGGCGAATCCGTCGCGCCGGTAAACGACGCGATTCGCCGTTCGGGCAAGAAACAATCCGATCTGCTTGGCATTGAACCGGACTGGCAAACCTTCCGCCAATACTTCGCGCGTCTCGAAAAGCAAGGTATCGGCATCAACGTAGCCGATTACGTTGGCGCTACCTCGGTCCGTCGCATGGTGCTCGGGGATAACGACGTCCAGCCCACGCCTGCGCAAGTTGAACAGATGAGGCAGCTGGTCCGTCAAGCCATGCTTGACGGAGCCGTTGGCCTCTCGACGTCGCTTGAATATCCGCCGGCCCCCTACGCCAAGACCGAGGAATTGGTCGCGCTCGCCTCCGTAGCTGCGCAGTTCGGCGGCATCTACTCGACGCACATGCGCAGCGAGAGCACCGCCATTTTGCAGTCCCTCGACGAGGTGATTCGCATCGCCCGTGAAGCGCAAATCCCCGTGGAAGTCTGGCATTTTAAGGTGGCCGGCAAACCCTCCTGGGGACACATGCCCGAAGCCGTGGCAAAGATCGAAGCGGCCCGCGCCGAAGGCGTCGACATCGCCGCGGACACCTACGCTTACACCGCTTGGGGCAATGGCCTTTCCGCTTTTATCCCGCCTTGGGCTCATGACGGCGGCACCGCCAAGCTCCTCGAGCGCCTGAAAAATCCCGCTGACCGTCGCCGCATCCGCCGCGACATGCTCACGCCTTCCGATGAATGGGAAAACGAATGGCAGCAAATCCCGGGGCCGGGGTCCATCCTGATCGGCCAGGTTCAGAATCCGAAGCTCTTGCCACTTCAGGGAAAAACCATCGCAGAGGTCGCCAAGCTCTGGAACAAGGATCCCATGGACACGATTTTCGACCTGTTAATCCAGGACGATGCTTTCACCGGGGTAGCTGTCTTCGGCATGTCCGAACCCGATGTCGTGCTCGCGCTCGCCGAGCCCTGGGTGTCCATCGACAATGACTCTTCGGGCGTTTCGCCGGAAGGAATTCTCGGCCGGGAACATGCGCATCCTCGGGCCTATGGCACCTTTCCGCGCATCCTACGCAAATACGTACGGGAAGAGCACAAGCTCACCCTCGAAGATGCCATACGCAAATTC
The DNA here is from genome assembly GCA_036262755.1 of Candidatus Acidiferrum sp. Lineage (GTDB taxonomy): Bacteria > Acidobacteriota > Terriglobia > Acidiferrales > UBA7541 > Acidiferrum. Next base: position 31,157 of record DATAIH010000054.1, on the reverse strand, counting down.
TCCGCGCTTCCCTCCCAGCGCTTGCGCCTCGAAGGCCGCGGTTTGCTTCGCGTCGGGATGTGGGCCGACGTCACGATTTTCGATCCCGCCGCGATTCGTGACCTGGCTACTTTTGATAATCCGAATCAACTCTCGCAGGGAATGGACTACGTGTTGGTCAATGGCGTGCCGGTCATCGATCAGGGCAGAATGACCGGCGCGCGCCCCGGAAAAGTCCTTCGCGGCCCTGGTTACGTTCCCTGATTTCTCGTAACACTAGAACGCGGTGACCTTTGCCGGCACGCGGAATTGTCTGCCGTTTCGCTCGAGGACCAGATTCCGAACTTCGCCAGGCCGCCCATGCATCGCGTCGTAGATCGCGGCCCAGGTCACGGCGTTTGTACGCAGGCCGTCAATTTGCAAAAGTTGGTCGCCAACCTCGACGCCTTCGACCGTGGTCTTGCCGTTTTGAGTAGCCACGCCCGCCACAAAGTACTGACCGTGCTTCGACTCCAAAGTGAGCCCAACTTGGTCGAGATCGTGAGGGTCGGATTCGCTCTGACGGAGCCAGTAAGAAACGTGCTTCGTGTAGTCAATGGTGATCCGAAAATTCCGCAGTACATTGCCGCCAAGCCAGCCAATCACGGGAGCTAGGTTCTTCTTAGAGTACCAGTCGATGAAGTCCCAATTTTTATTGCTCGGGCCAATCGCAAGTGCCCCAACTTCCCGAAGACGAAGCGGGCCCAGTTGAACCTCGGGTATTCGTAGCAAAATCCCGGCAGCCTCAATGCCGTCATCTGCCATTCTCATGTTGCTGGGGCCGACTGCGCCGGTGCCTCGCTGCCAGTCGGGATGTGCCGTGAGCCATTCCTGTGCAGTCGCTTTTCGGAGCCAGGTATAAGCAGAGCCATTGTCGATGGTCATGCGGTAGGTCTTACCGCTAATCGTCATGTCGACCGAAATGAGGCCGGTTTTTTCGTTCATCTCGAAGGGCACGGCGAGGCCTTCGGGCCCGAGTGTTCCCGGTTCGGCGAGAGTCAGCGTGCGCTCGGCATAGTCGATCACCAGCTGATACTTTTTCAGGATGCCTGCGGGCAGGAGTCCTTCTACCGTCCGATGGTCGCTAATCAAGAAGGGCAGCCAGGGATCGCTCGTGACCTCGCCGGAGTCGGTCGTGACCATCAGATTCCCGACTTTTAGAGCGAGCACCTTCTTGGAACCGAGGTCCAATTCCTTGAGCAGTTCCCGAGAGAGGACTGCCGAAGGACTCCCAAGATCGACAAAGACCAGGGCCTTGCGTAACGTCCCATCCGGGCGCAGGAAAGCCACTTCGGCATACATGCGATTGCCATCCAGGATGAAGTGTGCCGTGCCGGGGGTGGGCGTCCCGGAATGGCTGGACGGCGCGATCAGGATCCACAACACCGAGGATGCGAGAAAACGCCGTGTGAGTCTTCTCGAAGGCATTGCCACCTCTCGTCCCCCGGGGACTTGAGAACGCCGTTCTCACTACGAAGCGCAAATCTGAAGCTTAAGATAGCGCTGGTTTCTACAAGTTGGACTTCCCGCTGCCGGAGTAGTTAGCCGCCAACCTTCAGACAGCGGGCGAGGCGCTCACCGCTGTGAGGGCGGCCGGGGCGGCAGCGGAGCGCCCACGTTCTTGGGTGGGGGTGGAGGAGGCGGCGCGGGTTGTGGTCGAGAGAATTGGGGAGCTTCAGCGTCTCGCGATTCCATTTCAGAGACAAAACTCGCTGGAAATCCCTCGATCGTCAGTCGGCGCTCCATCTCCTTGCCGTACGGTGTGCCGGTGAGCTCGGCGCGCGGCATAGTAATCTGGGTCAGGCTGTCACGTGGGCCGAGGTAGAGGAGCGCATCGGCGACGTCCTTCAGTCTCCATGGCTCGGAAGTTCGGGAGGCGCGTACAGCCGAATTAAGGCGCTATCAGCCTATTTGAGATGCCTCCTCCAGAAAGGACCGGCATGGCGGGGAGTTCGCCCACCCAGCCTCCATCTAACGAGGCGATCGCCGGTGCGACCCAGGAATCGAATCGACGGTCCCGGTCATCATAGCCTCCGGGGGTGTTTGTGCCAGCTACAATCAGGTAGGTTCGTGCGCCCGCCGAACGCAACTGTTGCTCAATCGAAGGCGTCCCTTGACCATCCGGCGGCCGTCGGAGGAAGTGGCCCCAGCCCATGATCAGCAGCGCGCGATGATGTTTGGCCAGGACTTCTTCCTTTACAACCTGTGTGTACCACTGGTCGCGATTGCCCAAATACGGAGCGATGTCCTCGCGGTCTTTGACTTGATCCCAGTCAATATAGGGATCACCGCAGACGATACGCATTTGGTGCTTGCCTTTTGGTTTCAAGTTCATCTCACGAACAGCTTCATAGAACGATCCGTATACGGGCGATGGTGGACCGATCGCACCTACTAAATTGCGCCATGCTTTCTCGACTTGCTCGAGAGGCACATCTTCACCGCTTACGTAGCGATCGACGGATTTCTGATAAAGCGAGTTGCCGTATTCCACGACGAGATCGTCAACCAGATCTGCAAATTCCGGAGTGGTTACCAGCGAACGAAGCCATGCGTATTCCTGCTTGTTGCCATGAGTTTCGCCGAGCATGACGATTTCGTGCGCCTTGAAGGCGCGCAGCACGGCGCTGGTTGCATCCTCCGGCTTAGGATTGCCTTGAGCGCTAGAAACTGGGCTGAGGCAAAGCAACAGGCACGCGATGGTAAGGAAGTAGCTACATTTCATTCGGGGACCTCCATGCTTAAATTGGAGTCTCTCGCTTGTGCATGCCAGGCGGCAGGGCTCCAAACCGGAATGCCAGGTTGCCAGGGCACAAGACTTTTCCCTCATGACCTATTTCTTCTGTAGTTTGCTTTCCGCGAGCTTTACGGCCGTCTCGAGCGCGTTGCCGGCCTTAACCTTAACGTCCGGTTCGACTCCGGTCCCCGCCCAATCCGGTATTAAGTAAGGATTGATGGCTCTGGTCTCAGGAATGCCGATTCCGAAGTGATCGTCAATGCGATGAAAAACCCCCACATCGGTGGCACCTCCCGTCGTCTCGCCCACCAGCTTGGCGCGTTTCAGCATTTTCAAGTTGTAGCTGAAGTGCTCTGCAGCGGAAAAGGTCCGCCCCGAGGTCAACACATAGACTGGCTTGTTTGCCAGCCGGCTTCCCGGAACCGGCGAGCGCGTCCAGGATTCCGAGGTCGTATTTTCTCTGGGGGTGTAGATATACACGGGATGGTCGAACAGATAAGCGGCGATCAGCATGACCATGCCGGGGTACCCGCCGCGGTTGTCCCGCAAATCAAAAACGATCGCGTCGGCGTCGTTCAACGAGGCCATGGCTGCCGCTGCTTTCGCCTTGCAGACCGATGGATCCGGAAACGAATTGAGCTTCAGATAGCCGATATTGTGCGGCAGGACCTTGACCGGTTCGAACGTGCAGTTTGCTTGTTCCATCGCCTTCCGGTAACGCGCATGGAATTCCGCCCGAGCTTGCTCGGGCAAAGGCGCCTCGCTAAAGAGCACCTCCAGATGCCGGTCATGGCTCACCTCCCTCATCTGCCGGGTCAGCAGCTCCGCAAAGCCTCTGCCGTCGGTCGCCCGGTCGTCATCGCCGTTTTTCTCGTGCTCTACCAGCGCATCTGCCATCTTCTGCGCCACAACCGGGTCGATGTAGTGCTCCTTTAGGTTTGCTGCAGCTCCATCCACCACGCGCTCGAGCTCCGCTCGATCGAGCCCCGCGCCGGCAAGTGTGGACACGGCATTGGTGGCAGGTTGCGGTTGCCCGCCTTGCTGCCCCAACGCATGCGAGCCATCCGTCGGCGTGAACGCATTCTCTTGGGCATCCTGGGCCGCTGTGTTCCCAGGCCCGGAAGAGGTTGCCACCATTTCTCGCTGCTCGCCGCTCGCAGGCGCCCCTGCTGGTAGCTGGGAATCGCGGGCAGGCTCAGGTGGTCGCGGGGCGAAAGAAGACGGATGGTGATCCGCCGAGCCGCGAGCCGGATGGATCAGCGCGCCGAGCGGCACGTACTTAACGCCATGGTTGAGCAGAAAGGAGAAGGAAACCACCGCCGCCAATCCGAGCACGCCGCCGACGAACCATGCGCCGGGACCAAGCGATTCCTCTTCTAGAACCACAAAGGCAGGGCCACCGTCGGAATGCAAATGCGCCGCATAGCTCGGGAGTTCGGGCCGTACGTGGAAGTACGCTTGCGGCAGAGACAACGCCAAGTCGCTGAGCACGTCAAGCCACAGCCGGAGGCGCGGGAGAAATCCTTGCTCGTCGCGGCATCGGTCGCGGACGAGTTGCCGGGCTTCCTCGCCGTAGGCCTCGCGAAATCGAGAAGGATACAACCGGAGAAGCCAAGCGTAGATCTTCTCAGACATACTCGCCCCTCAAAATCTTCCTGGATCGTGCGACCCGCAACAGGTCTCGAAGTCTCTCGGCCTCCGAGCGCGCCAGTTTGCGTCCCGCCGAGGTCAACCGGTAATACCGCCGCCGCGCGTGGCCGAGCTTGGCGTCCTCGCGCGGTTCGGTCTCCTCGATGAGTTTGGCGTCGAGCAGGGTCTGGATGGAGCTGTAGAGCGTGCCAGGACCGAGCCGCATGCGGCCATCGGTCTGTTCGGCGACGTTGCGCATGATGCCGTAGCCGTGCAGGTCTTCGCCGGCAAGGGCCAGCAGGATTTGGAAGGCAGCCGAAGGAAGCGGGTCGAGTTTTCGTTTGGGCATAAACACTCGATCATCAATATATCGATAATCGACTATACACCGCGCCTCAGGAATTTGCAAGAGCGTCGTTTTTGCGGTCTTGCTTCAGATGTTCTCGCCGCTCGCAAATCATTCATAATAGCGAACGCGTTGGCTCCCGTAGCTGGAGCATTTTTCCGGAGGAACCATGGCCGATCGCCTGGAAGATTTTCAGAAATTTCGCGCGGACTTGAACGAGGAGATTCTCGGCTGCGGCCACTTGGGTATGAAGCGCTTCTTTGCGCTCGACCATCAGGCCTACGAACCCGGTCCGCTCGGCACAAAAACCAAGGAGCTCCTCGGTCTGGTTGCTTCGGCCGTGCTTCGCTGCGATGACTGCATCAATTATCACCTGGTGCGCTGCGGCGAAGAAGGCTGGAAGCGCCACGAGGTGATTGACGCCCTCAACGTCGCTCTCATCGTCGGTGGCTCCATTACCATTCCCCACGTCCGGCGCGCTTTCGCCCGCATGCGCGAAATCAAAGGTCTCAAAACGTAAGGAGGCTCGGTTCGCGGGCGCGAGCGCGCCTAAAGTGTCATGGTTTTCACTTTTCCTGCTCCGCCGGCTCACGAGGCGGCTGATTTTTGCGGGAGTATTTGTGATTCACCCCACAAATGGAGCCAAATCTGTGCGAAACTATACTCATGGCACGTGGTTGGGAAAGCAAAGATGTAGAATCCCAGGTCGAAGAGACCCAGGCGCCACGGCAGAAAACCCCCTCGGGAAGCAAGTCTGCCGAGCAAATTGACCGTGAGCGGCAACGCACGGATTTGCAGCTGTCACGAACCCGCATCGTGAACGAGCTGGCCTCGGCAACGCACCCGAACCACCGCAAGTCTCTGGAAGCCGCCCTCGCTCACCTCGACAAGAAACTCTCCGAGCTCGACTAGCAGCTAGCTCTTGCCGGAGCAGTCGCTGCCGGTAGGCCTTGGCCATCTCCTCTTTTGAAATTAAGGCCTTTGCCAGAACAGGCAACGGCCTCGCATGCTCACCCCGCAGCTGTGGCCGTTAACCGGGCGAATCGTCCGGCTTGCCACCGCGGGGCGCCGAAACGTAACCACCACAATCACGCCGGACTCGGCATCCTCTCCTGCTCTTCTTCCCGGAGCAAACTTCCATTGCCTGACCGCTTCCACGGTTGGCGCCGTGAGCGATTCCAGATCGCGCACCACGTGCATGGAGGTGACACGGCCCTCCCGGTCGGCAATCTCATTCAGAATCACGCTTCCTTCACCAATGCTGGTGGGCGGATATTCCGGCTCGAGCGTAAAGATCGGCAAAGCCGCGCGCTCCTTGGCGTCCGTTCCCGTCTCTTTGTATTCATGCACGCGCGCCGTGAGCTTGGGCAGAAACGGCTGAGCAAACTGGAAGACGATGCCAACCCGCGCAGTCACCGGCCGGCCGTCTTGGCGCGCCGGCAAAAACGTCCAGGTTTCGAGCGCGCGCAGCACTTCCTCGAGAAATGGAGATTGCCCCTGCACGACTCTCACGTCTGTGAGCCTTCCCCGGGTATCCACCTTGGCGTCAAACAGGATCTCACCTCCGAACAGCGCCTGCGGCGGAAAGGGAGCTGCGACCAGGGAGAGCGGAGTCGGGCCGGAGAACCCTTTCGCGTTCTCCGAGGGGGCCGCAAGCTCAGCGGCTTCCAGAGTCGCATGCCAGGGAATGCCGTTCTGCTGGAGCAAGGAAATTGCATAGTGAATGCGCACTGCCGCCCCAGGCGAGGGATCCACTTGTTCCATGGTAGTTACAAAGGGAATGGCCGTGGGGTGCAGCCAGCGGCCCTCGATGAAGCCTTCCACTTCCCCCGACTCCTTAGAAATGACCGGGGAGCCGCTCTGGCCGGGAATCACTCTCTGGCTGTACAGCAATAGCTCGATTTCCCTCCCGTTCTCGGTTCGCGTGTATTGGTAACTCAGGACTTGGCCCTGCGATCGGTCTTCGAGCGGCTGGTCGAAGGTATAGGCCTCCTCGAGGCTCGAAGGGCGCAACGAGACCGACACGACACTCTTTCCCGGAGGAAGGCGGTCGGTCGCAAGCGGCAGGAACGCAACCCGGTAGCCCCCTTCAAACGGGTTCGGTGTCGCTCGCAACACGGCAACATCGTGCTCCCAGTCCGTCGCCACTACTTCAGCCTTCAGCAGGCGGCGCTGTCCGCTCGGCAACGCGACCAGCACGTGGGGCTCTCCGCCGTCTCGAAACGATTGCATGATGTGCGCTGCGGTTATCAAATAGCCGTCTTCGTTGATGAAGAAGGCGTCGCCATAAAAAAGGTAGTGATAACCCTTGTCGGAAGGGTCTTGATCGAGCGGATAAACGACGGGACAGATTGCCGCCCCCGGGTCGGTCGCGACCGGCGGCTTTTCCGACGCTTTTGCCATCCCTAGACCGCAGAAGATCGAGACGACTGCGGCCATCCACTTCACCGTCGGTCTTCGGTCGTTGCTAACCACGATTTTTGTTGGCACGGAAACTCCGCCGCGTTCAGTCTAGTTGGCAAAGCCCTCGGGCGGGGATAGACCGAGGCAATCGCAAAGGAAGCGGGCTGAAGAACTTACCGCGACTCCGGTGCCATTCTACACCTTCTTTGAGTGGGCCCAAATGCCCTGGAGGCCATTTTCTCTACTTTGGCCGGCATCGTTTTAGATGCGGGTTGGCTGCACCTGGCCGGTCAAAGGAGGTTCCAACGCGGAAGCATGAGGGGAGGACCTAACTGACCATCCGGTTTTTGCCCAAGAAATGCAATCGGCGCATGAGGGTGACGCGCATCCTGCGCCTCCGGAGAAAACCGCAACGGTCTCGGAAATGCCGAACTCAGTCGGTAAACACCACTCCCACGGCCACAGAACCTTTTTCTGGCGCGTCGTCAATCCGCACGACGTAACCTTTCAGGCAGATGCGCCGTCCCTCGTTCGTCCCCGGGGCGTCCATCGTGACCTGCAGCTCCGATTGCAACTGCGGCAGATGCTTCAGCGTAAGCATCGCGCCTTGCAGCGATAAATCGCAAACCACCGTTTCCTCCACGAATTCCTTTCCGCCTTCGGTCCATCCGCACACGTTTGCTTGGAATTGCACTTCTCGCCGCAGTGCCGCGCGCGTCCCCGGCATGTGCGCCTGCAGGGAATCGCCCGGCGCTCCGAGTGTGATCACCATCCCCTCGCTCGCCGCAAACACCGAATCGAATTCATCGCGGGCCTGCCGCAAGATCGAATCCACCATGCGGTCGGTCGCGTCCGGGTCATGATGAAACAGCACCAGTGTTTTTGCCCCGGCTTGCCGCGCCGTCTTTACTCCTTCGAGCCACGAGGAGTGTCCCCACCCTTTTCTCGTGGTTGCCAGCTGCTCGGGCGTGAATTGCGCGTCGTTGATGAAAATGTCCGCGCCCTCCACTAGTTCTCGGAGGCTTCCGTCCAGCTTCGAATCTCCCGGCTCATTGTCTGTCGCGTATGCCACCGTGCCCGCAGGCGTCTCAATGCGGAATCCCAGGCAGCCTTGCGGATGGTTCAACCAGCGCGTCGAGATCTTGTTTTCGCCGATGGTGAACGATTCTCCTCCGTCAACTTCGTGAAATTTTCGTTTCGCGCTCATCACCGACATGTCCACCGGAAAATACGGTACCGCCATCTGCGCCTCGAACACCTGCTTCAGGCTGTCGCGGCCCAGGAATTTCGAGCGGAAGCTGTAGAACTGAAATTCGTTCTTCTCGACGTAGAGCGGCGCAAAAAACGGCACGCCCTGAATATGATCCCAGTGATAATGAGTGATCAGAATGTGTGTTCCCTGGCTGTTTGCCCCGGTTGGTGCGGTCCAGCGGTTACCCAGCACGCGCAGCCCGGTGCCGCAATCCAGTATGAATTGCGTGCCGTCCGGTGCTTCGAGCTCCAGGCAAGGCGTATTGCCGCCGTGGCGCCAGGTGGCCGGATCCACGGTCGGCGTGGACCCGCGTACGCCCCAGAAACTCAGTTTTGTAATCGGAACTGCCATATTCCTGAACGCCGATCCCCGGTGAAATGGCCCGTCCCACGGCAATGCACGCGCATTGGGAAGCTCGTTTCATCGTCGCAGCCGCTGCTAAGACCGTCAATCCATTCTGCCGGCCACGGTGTCAAACTGCCTAACAACCTCGTCGAATCTCTGCGCCGGCCAATTTGAGCGCGTAGAATGGGGGCATGGCCGGGCATCTTCACAGCCACGATCACAACCATAGCCACTCCGGTCAAGCTCATTCCCACTCCGGCCATGCTTGCTCCACGCTGCAGCCTGCCGTCCTTGGCTGGGCCATGATCTTCACACTCGGCTTGGTCGTCGCGGAAGTTTTCGGCGGCATTTTCGGCCGCAGCGTCGCGCTCCTCAACGACGCCGTCCATAACCTTTCCGACGTTCCCGCTCTCGGCATCTCCTACCTGGCAATGCGCTGGGCGGAACGTCCCGCCGACAGCGAGAAGACCTATGGGTATCATCGCGCCGGAACGCTGGCCGCCTTCACCAACGCTTTTGTCCTGGTTCTCCTTTCCCTGTGGCTTGGTTATGAAGCGATCGAGCGCTTCCGCTCACCCGTCGCGGTTGTGGAAGCTTGGATGATCTGGACTTCAGTAGCGGCCCTGGCCGTGAATGGCGGCATTACCCTGGCATTGGTCCGCGGGCGGCGCGACCTCAATCTCCGCAGCATCCTGGTTCACAATTTCGGTGACGCGCTTTCTAACGTTGCCATTATCATCGGCGCGCTGGCCATTGGAAAGACCGGTGCGCATTGGATCGACCCTCTTCTCGGCTTGGGCATCGGGCTGCTGGTGCTGTGGTCGAGCGTCGGCATCCTGCGCGAATCGTCGCACCTTCTTTTGGAAGGCCGCCCGCACGAATTGCAAGTTGAGGAAGTCGCCCGCGCCATCCTCACTGTGGAAGGCGTGCAGGAAGTCCACGACGTCCACCTATGGTCCCTTGGCGGCGGTCACAATGCCCTCAGCCTCCACGCGCGGATTCCCGACATGCACATGGACGAGTGCGAGCGCTTGCTCGACGCCATCCGGCAGGTTGCCGCGAACCAATTTCACATCGAACATACCACCGTCCAGCTGGAACGCGCCGGTCTGCCGGCGCAATCCGGCTACGTCATGCCCGAACCCGCAAAGCAATAGCGGGTCGCCGCTGCCGAGCCTGCCGGCATAACAACACCGCAAGAATCGGGAATATGGGTTTATCATTGCCGGACCGGGTGGTCGCTGCGGTTCGGGTGTGAATACAAGTGGATCCACGTGACAAACCGCGGGGCACTCTCGCCGCGCTTCTGGCTGTCGTGCTGCTGGCGGGGATGGCGGTGTTGGCGGGCGGCGCGGCTCTCGGCGAGTCCGTCACCGTGGACGAAGTTTCCCACATCGGCGCCGGTGTCAGCTATCTCGAGCGGCTCGATCTGCGGCTGAATTCCGAGCACCCGCCGCTGCCAAAAGTGCTGGCGGCGATTCCCTTGGTAATCCGAGGAGTTCGCGCGGACTATACCCACATCTCCTGGAGCATCAGCGAAAAATTCTCTCCGGCCTATCTGGGACAGTGGGTGTTCGGTGAATGGCTGCTCGAGAGGTGGAACGACCCGAAGACCTTACTCGCGTGGGCGCGGTTGCCCATGCTGTTGCTTACGCTGGCGCTCGGATGCGCCGTGTTGCTGCTTGCACGGCGGCTCGGAGGTTCCTGGGGCGGGCTGCTTTGCCTGACCGTGTACGTAAGCACGCCCGCGTTTCTCGCTTTCGGCCCCCTCGTGCACACCGATGTGGCATCGACGCTGTTCTCTCTGCTTGCGCTCTGGACCTTTGCCAGCCTATGGCGTGAGCCAACGCGGGGAAGTGTCTTGCTATTCGGTTTGAGCCTTGCCGGTGCATTGCTGTCGAAATTTACCGCGGGGGTTCTGTTCTTTGCCTTTGCGGTGTTTGTCCTGAGCTTGCTGTTCGGCCGCGTCCCCGGGACGCCGGAAAGCAAGACCGAGGCACGGAGTTGGCGTAGTGCGCGCTTGCGAGCAACCCTCGTGGGCACGCTGTGTGCCGCATTGATCGTGTATCTGTTTTATCTTGTCTTTTCCTGGCATCAGCCATCCGATGCGCTCTACCGGCTCGGGACTGGCCCGCTGGCGCTCTTTTTTCGGCGACTGCTTCTGCCCCCGGTGCTGTATCTGCGCGGGGTGTTTGTGGTGCTGCTCACGGGAAGAAAGCCGACATTTATTCTCGGGCAGAGCTATCCGCACAGCGTGTGGTTTTACTTCCCCGTTGTCTTCGCCCTCAAATCGCCCTTGGGGTTCTTGCTCTTGCTACCCTTATCCCTGCTGATAGCGCTTCGCCGGCGATGGCGCAGAAGCGGAAGCCTTTCTGCGATTCCCCCACAATTTGCCATGCACTGGAGGGTGCTCTGGGTCAGTCTGCTGGTGTTCACCGGCACGTGCATGCTGAGCCCGGCCGATATCAGCATCCGCCATTTTGCGGTGCCCCTGGTGCTGCTCGTTATGCTGCTCGCTCCCGTACCGTGGATGCTCGGCGAACTGCGCGGGCCTGGGCGCTCCGGCCTCTCCGTGGGTGGCGTCGTCGTCGCCCTGCTTGCGGCCAGTTGTCTCTACACGGCCGTCCGTGCTTATCCTTACTATCTCCCGTTTATCAATTCACTCAGCCTGGGACACTCTGCCTACGAGCTGGTCAACGACTCCAATGTGGATTGGAACCAATCGCTCCCGCAACTCGAGCGCTTTGTGGAAGAACACCGACTGCAGAAAATTGCGGTGGATGAGTACGGATTTTCTGATCCCACGGTGTTCGTTCCGCGGGCGCACGTGTGGAATTGCCAAACACCCAGCCGGGAAGATTCCGGTCAGTGGGTTGCTCTCTCCGCGAACATGATTCTGGATGGTCACAATTGCGCATGGCTCATGCAGTATCCGCACGAGGCCTTGGCCGGTGGGAGCATGTACGCGGTGCACTTGTACGCACAAATTCCTCCGGCCGGGCGTCCCGGCGGGCCGCCGCTGCCTTCCTCGTTCCGCCAGTTTGCCGGCGCGCCCTTCGACATCCAAGGCTTGTTCCGCCATCTGTACCAGCATCCGAACGACCTCCCGCGCGCGATGGAATGGATGCAGGCCACCTACCCTTCCGCGAGCAAGTCGCCCGGGCCCCCTCCCAAGTTTCCTTGGGAACGCTAACGAAGTCATGCTCCCGCTTCGGTCCGAAATCCCGTGCTCGACGGCTAGAGGGAGGGGTCCTTCAGAATACGAATTTCGGTCATTTCCTCCGGTCCCTGCCCCTATTCCCTTGCCTTAATCCCTACCCCCCAATCCCCTCCCTGTGTTATAACCTTGCAGCCGTGGATTTCGCCGCGAATCCGGAGTCTGCCGACGACTCATCTCGACCGGCAAAGGCCTTCGAGTCACTCGAAGGGTCCTCGCAAGCCGGTCAGCTTCCGGCCCTTCGAAACGAAGATCCGTCGCGGTATTGCCCGGTTTGCTCGCAGCGGTTGGAATCGCGTCGTTGCAAGTTGATCTGCTCGGTGTGTGGCTATTACATGTCCTGTGCGGACTACTATTAGCCGCCGCCCGGCGGTCCGCAAATCGGCTGCGGTGGCTTCGGGAAATTTGACCGCCGCCAGGTCTTCGATTACGATTCATCGCTCCCGGTTAACCCTAATTTGATAAGCTTTACGGCTCCGGCACGGGTTGCCGCCGGAGCCTCTTTCCGACGAGGAGGAAACTAACGTGGCATTGAAGATGACCAATCGCGAAGTGGATGGCGTCTCGGTGGTGGCGCTGGACGGCCGCATCGTGCTCGGCGAGGAAAGCAACGCGCTGCGCGAAAAAGTGAAGAGCCTCATCACCGCGGGAAAAAAGAAAATTGTCCTCAACATGGACAATGTGACGTTTATCGACAGCGCCGGGCTGGGCACTCTCGTTGCCGCCCATCACAGCGCCAAATCCCAGGGCGCTGGTTTGCGCCTCTGCCATCTCGGCAGCAAGTTCCAGGAAGTCCTGCAAATCACCAAACTGATGACCGTCTTCGATGTTTACAACACCGAAGCCGAGGCCGTCGCCAGCTTTTCGAAGTAGCGTTGCCGTTTCGAACTGAAACTCTTTGGAGAGAGCAGGGCACGTTCCGGCGTGCCCTTTTTTTGTCATTTGCGCCATTCCCGGGTTCGTTCGATGAAAACAAAGCCCAAAGTCGTCGGGAAATCCTTCAAGGCCACACTGGAACGCATGCAGCCGACGAGTATCGGCTGGATCATCATTCGCATCCCCTTCGACGTTTCCAAAGTCTGGGGCGTTCGCGGCAGGCTCCGCGTCAAAGGGGAAATCAACGGCTTTCCGTTTCGCACAGCCCTGTTCCCCACGGGCAAGGGCTATCACTTCCTTCTCGTCAACAAGCGCATGCAGGCAGGCGCCGAGGTGCGCCCGGGCGGCACGGCGCATTTTTGTCTCGAACCCGACCTGGAAATCCGCAAGGCCGTTGTTCCCGTAGAACTGAAGCGCTTCCTCGCGCAGGATCGTGCGCTGTCTGGCTGGTTCGACAACCTCAGTTATTCAGTCCGCAAATGGATCACTGATTCGATCACGCAACCAAAAAGCACGGACGCGCGCCTGCGCCGCGCGGAGCAAATCGCCGAGCGTTTGCTGACCGCCATGGAAGCCGAACGCGATCTGCCTCCCGTCCTGAAAGCCGCGTTCGCGCGTGATCCTCGCGCTTATGAGGGCTGGCAGCGCATGTCTCCCACACAACGCCGCTATCAGTTGCTCGGTATCTTCTACTATCGCAGCCCGGAAGCCCGCGACCGCCGCATCGCCAAAATGCTCGAAGAAGCCGCCGCCCGTGCGAGCCACGCCGCTCGAACGAGGCTGGAATAAAAGCAGCGGGCTCACCGTGCTCGCGCACGCTTCAGTCGAGCCTTGCCGGAATTGTTTGTGGGGTAAGACAGCGCTTTTGAGATAGATGCGAACGGGTTTGCGGGCTTACTTAACAGGAACGCAGCGAAGCCGCGAGCTCCAGACTCGCCTCCAGCCGGCGTCCGACCTGAACCGCGGCGTAGCGCGCACAAATTGCGCGCTCCCGCTCGCTCCAGGCAGCCAGCACCGGCATGTGCTTGCCAAGGAGGGCGCCGAGAGCCTCGACCAAGCAGTGATAAGCGCGAACCAGGCGCAACCCGCCGCGATGGGGTCCGAAATCGGGAGTCAAATCGTGTAGCCCGGCAAGCGTGCGAAAGTGTTGCGGCAAAAGGCGCCGGTCTTCGATATGAGCAGCCGCCAGCACTCGGTCCGACACGGGAAGAGTGGCAACCCCCGTCAGCACCGCCCTCCAGTAGTAGAGAGCAAACTGTGACAGGGCCACAATCGAGATGGTAAAAAGCATGGCTGCGAACATCCCTCTGCCTCGTAAGGTGATCGTGCCAGGCGGAAAAATAGTTTCCAATAGCTCCGAAGTACTAAGGGCGCAAAACGCTCTCGGCAGCGTCGGGAAACAAACGGTCGGCTCACGGTTTTCTGGGCTTGTTGAAAGAACGCCTTGTCATTTCCTTGCGGCCAGCCTATCCTCCAACTTATCAGTCACTTACAAGGCGCTTGGAGGGGAGATCGACCTAACCTCTTGCGACAGGAGAATGACCATGGCTCGGAAGGGAATCACGGGGTTGCCGATTGCTCGAGTCGCCCTGCTTGCCGTTTGCTTTACGCTTTTCGCGCGATCGCTCGGCGGCAAATCGCCGGATGCGCGTGACGCGGACCGCGAGGCCATCAACGCGGTACTAAAACAGCAGCAAGCGGCCTGGAACCGCGGCGATGTGGAAGCCTTTCTGACGGGCTATTGGCATTCAGGGGAATTGACTTTCTCCGGAAGCAGCGGAGTCGCGCGCGGCTGGGACGGCGTGGTCGCACGCTACAGGAAAAACTATCCGGACCGCGACTCCATGGGCGAACTGGATTTCTCGGACTTGGAGATGCGGTTTTTGGGGCCCAGCGCCGCGTTGGTGCTGGGCCAGTGGCATTTGAAGCGCGAGGCCGCTGGCAACATTGGCGGCGTGTTCACCCTCGTCTGGCAGAAGTTCCCTGAAGGTTGGAAGATCATCCACGACCACACCAGTACGGTGTCTTTCCCACAACCGAATCCATAGGGGGTAGCTACAGAATTTCCAAAATCTCTTCGTAACGCTTAAACGGCGGAATGAGGTATGCCCCGGCCAGTTCCGTCCGCGCCCAAGCGAGCATCTGCCTGGCCACGCGGAAGCCGCAATCGCGCGCAGCAGCTCCCGCAGCTTCCATGGACTTCAACAGCGCCTCGGGAATCACGATGCCGGGCACTTCGTTGTTCAAGCGCAGGGCCTGCTTGTAGCTGTTCAGCGGCCACACTCCGATCAAAATCGGAATGGGCGGCTTGTCGCCAAGCTTTTTCAAAAACGTGTCCCAGTGCTTCGGGTCGAACAGCGGCTGGGTCATAGCGTAGTGCGCGCCGGCTTCCACCTTGGCATGAAAACGTGCGATTTCAGTATCCAAATCATCGGCCACCGGATTGAGCGCCACGCCAATGGCAAAATTCGTCGCGCCACCCAGCGTTTTGCCCGCCCAGTCGGTCCCCTGATTCAGCCGGTTCAGCACTTTCACGAGCCCAACCGAATCCACTTCATACACGCCGCTGGTTTCCGGGTAATCGCCGACCGACGGTGGGTCGCCGGTAATCGCCAGCACGTTGCGCACACCGCCCACGGTCCACGCGCCCAGCAGCGCCGCTTGCAGCCCAATAATGTTTTGGTCGCGCGTCGTCAAATGCGGAATGGTTTCCACGCCGCGCGCTTCAAGCGCACCGGCAACCACCAGTGCGTCCATTCCCACGCGTGCCATCGCTCCGCTGTTGATGTCGATGGCGTCCACCTTGCTCGAGGCCATCACTTTGTCCACTTGCTCGAAGATGCGGTCGAGCGCGAGTCCTTTTGGCGGATCGATTTCCACGCAAATCGCGAACTCTTTTTTCTTCAGCTTCTTCCAGAATCGGCTCTCCGGCTCGCGCTGCGAAATCGGGGCGGTCTTCCGAACCGCTTCCGCCGTCACCGGCAACGCCGCCTGTGTCTTCGCCGGGCGCAGCGACTTGACCGCTTCCGCCATCGCCTGAATGTGCGCCGGCGTCGTGCCGCAGCAGCCGCCCAGAATGCGTACCCCGAGCGCCGCCGCTTCGCGGGCAAAAAGCGCGAAGTACTGCGGCGAGGATTTCGGATACACGATGCGGTCGCCTTCGCGCTTTGGGAAGCCCGCGTTGGGCATGCCGCTCGTTCGAATCTCGTCCACCGCCGCAAGCTCTTGCAAAATCGGGAGCAGCGCCTGCGGACCCAGCGTGCAATTCGCGCCAATCACCTGCACATTCTTGTTTTTCAGTTGCGCCGCCGCCTCCGAGGGCCGAACGTCGCCATGGGTTGTGCCTTCTTCGGAATACGTGAGCTGTGCCACGATGGGCAAACCGGAAAACGAGCGAATGGCGTCCACCGCGAGCAGAATCTCCTCGATGTAAGAAAAAGTCTCGAGAATGTAGAAATCGACGCCGCGGTCCTCGAGCGCCAGCGCCTGCTCGTAAAAAACATCGAGGATTTCCTTGTCGTCCGGATGGCGCGCCTGCACCCCCAACCCCAGCGGCCCAATGGACCCGGCGATGAGCACTTCCCGCGCCGCGGACTCGCGGGCTTCCCTCGCGATTTTCACGCCCCGGCTGTTCAGCCGCTGCACTTCGTCGCCGAGCCCGAGCGGCGCGAGCTTGAAGCGATTCGCTCCGAACGTATTGGTCTCGATGATTTGCGCGCCCGCCTCAATATATGCCTGGTGCACGCGGAAGACCGCCTCTGGCTCGGTGGCGTTCAGCTCGTCGAAACACCGCTGCGGACCGACGGCCTCATGCAGCATCGAGCCCATGGCCCCGTCGGCGATCAGAATCGCGTCCTTCAGCCGCTGGTTGAAATCGTAGATTTTCAAATCGGCTTTGCCCTAAACCCGTAAACACGTGCGCCGCGTCAAAGCAGCGCTGATACCCACGCCGTCCAAACCCCAAGACCGGACCGAGCCTCGAACGGTGTTCTTCAGGCTCTTTGGCCGATCCATGACTCCCACGAAGTATGCGAATCCGGAGAGGTCCTGGGCCCCATCGGCATAATGGATTCTCCGATTACCGCTTCTGTTCCATGAGCGAGGCCACCGTGCTCATGAGGTCGTACTTGGTGAGAATTTCGAAGTGCGAGTTGCCCAGGTCCACGAACACCGCGGGATTCTCGTGGCTGAGGATGTGCGTCACGCGCTCGACCGGCGCCGTTCCCGGCACCTGCGGCAAGGGATTGCTCATCACTTCGCGCACCACCAGCTTGCGCAAATCCTTGCCTTGCAGCGCCAGATTCAAAATCTGATCCTCGTAAATCGTCCCGATCGGCGTGTTTTCCTCGAATACGGGAATCTGCGAAATGTCCTGATCCTGCATGCTCTTCAACGCGTGAAAAACGGTCTGGTACGGGCGCGCAATCACCAGTTCGCGCACTTTGCCGGCGGCATGCTTGGCCTTCACCACTTCGGCGGCGGTCATTTGCACCGCCGCATCCACGTACCCGCGCTCGCGCATCCATTCGTCGTTGTACACCTTGCTGAGATAGCGCATCCCGGTGTCGGGCAGCAGCGCCACCACGAAATCGTTCGGGCCAAGATCTGTTGCCAGCCGCAAAGCGCCCGACAGGCATCCGCCACCCGAACCGCCGGTGAACAGTCCTTCCAATTTCGCCAACCGCCGCGCCACCACAAAGCACTCCTCGTCATTCACCTGGATGATGTCATCGAGGATTTTCAGATTCATCGTCGTCGGGAAAAAGTCTTCGCCGATGCCTTCAACCACGTAGGTCTTGGCTTTGATGGTGGTCCCGGTTTTGACGAAGTCGTAATACAGCGAGCCGTATGGATCGACGCCGATAATCTTGACCCCGGGATTTTTTTCCTTCAGATATTTTCCCGCGCCGCTGATGGTCCCCCCCGTGCCCAGCCCGCAAACAAAGTGCGTGATCTTTCCCTCGCTGTCCTCCCAAATCTCCGGCCCCGTCGTGAGGTAGTGCGCCTCGGGATTCATGGGATTGTCGTACTGATTCGGGTAATACGAATTGGGAATTTCGCGCGCGAGTTTCTTGGCCACCGAGTAATAGCTGCGCGGATCTTCCGGCTCCACCGCCGTCGGGCACACAATCACTTCCGCGCCCAGGGCCTTCAGCAAATCCACTTTCTCCTTTGACTGCTTGTCCGTTGTTGTAAACACGCATTTGTAGCCGCGCACCGCCGCCACCAGCGCCAGTCCCATTCCGGTGTTTCCCGAAGTTCCTTCGATGATCGTGCCGCCCGGTTTCAGCAGGCCCTGTTTCTCGGCCTCATTGATCATGGTCATGCCGATACGGTCTTTCACCGAACCGCCGGGGTTCAGGAACTCGGCCTTCACGTAGATCTCGGGCTTCAGGCCCTTGGTGATGCGGTTCAACCGCACCAGGGGCGTATGCCCGATGGCTTCGAGAATGTGATTGCACTTCATCCCGTCTCGATTTCTCCGCAAAAGTGCCTTCAGTTTAGCATCATTGCGAAACTCGCGGATACGGCCGCCAATGGTGTTGAAATGGCGCCGTTTAGATTATTCTTTGTGGCACGCGAGAAGCGCATCGCAGACTCGTATCCGAATCGCGCCCAAGGAGAACCGAATATGGACAGGCAAAACATTTCCAGCGGAGCGCCCTGGGAGCCGATTGTCGGTTACTCGCGTGCCGTGCGCATCGGCAACATCATCGCCGTTTCCGGCACGACCGCAACGGGGCCCGACGGAAGAATTGTCGGCGTGGGCGACGCCCGCGCGCAGACCATGCAAACCATCCGCAACATCCAAGCTGCGCTCGAAAAAGCCGGCGCGACCATACAAGACGTCGTGCGCACGCGCATTTACGTCACCAACATTGCCGAATGGGAAAAGGTGGGCGGCGCGCACGGAGAATTTTTCCGCGAGATTCGACCTGCGACCAGCATGGTCGAAGTGAGCAAGCTGATTTCTCCCGACATGCTGGTGGAAATCGAAGCCGATGCCGTCGTCTCTTGAAACCGGCTGAATGCAACAATCTCTCTGAAAGATCAAGGACCGCCTTGCCCGCCAACGAAAAAAACATGTCCCCGGCCCTGTACGATTCGTTCATCGCGGACTACTACGACGAATCGCCGCTGGTGCGCCAGCGCACGCAGGACGTCGAGTTTTACCGCGACGCCGTGCGCGAATTCGGCGATCCCGTGCTCGAGCTCGGCTGCGGCACCGGGCGTGTCTCGATGGCGCTCGCTCAAATGGGCAAGCGCGTCACCGGTCTCGACCTTTCCGAACGCATGCTCGAGCACGCCGCGCGAAAGCGCGCCACGCTCAACAAAGAAGAGCGCGAACGGGTCCATCTCGTCCAGGGCGACATGACCCGGTTTGACCTGGGCGAGAAGTTCCAGCTCATCATTATTCCGTTCCGTCCGTTTCAGCACTTGCTCGAAGTGCGCGATCAGATGGCCTGCCTCGAGCGCGTCCGCGAGCATCTCCGGCCCGCCGGCTGCCTCATCCTGGACGTGTTCCAGACCGACGCCGAGCGTATCCACGATCCCATCCACATGCGCGAGTCCCCGCTTGTCGAATATTGGTCGCACGACGGCAAACAGGTGCGCATCAGCGAACGCGTTGCCGCGTTTCATCGCGCCGAGCAGCGCAATGACGTCGAGGTGATCTACACCATCGAACATCCGGAAGGGCGCAAGGAGCGCCTGGTGTTCGCCTGGCCGCTGCGCTATTTCTTCCGCTACGAGGTCGAGCACCTGCTGGCGCGCTCGGGCTTCCGCGTGGCCGCGGAATATGGCGATTTTGACAAAACGCCCATCCGTGACGATTCCCCCGAAATGATCTTCGTCGCCGAGCCCGGCTGGTAGCTCGGGACTTTTGCGCCGCGGTCTTCGCCCCCGGGTAGTTTTTAGGAAGCGCCGCGGCAGCCCCGGCGAGGAGCAGGGCTTACCGATCGGACTCCTCGGCGGCCGGCGCGCCGCGAGGCCGCGGCGGAGCCGGAACGACATGCGGGATTCCCGCGTCATTCATTTTCTTGTTGAGCGCGGGCAGGTCGGTTTCGGCAACGCCCTTGACCTCGGCGGATGCCTGGCCGACCAGGGTCGTCAGTTCCGCCAATTTTTCCTGTTGCTGGCCGCCGGGAGCCGCGGCGAAACCGTCCAGGTCGTTCTCGAGGTTCTGCACTTGATTGGGCAGCGGCTCGGGTTTCCACTCGAGGGGCGGTCCGGCGTTCCCCAGCGCCTGTCGCGGACGGACATACTTCTCGGCGACCGCATCCACCTTTTTCTGGAGTTCGTCAGCGGCTTTCACGATGTCTTCCGGAACCTTCGGCGTGCTGGGCTTGCCAGCATCTTTTTTCCATTGTTCGCGTGCGCTGGTCAGAGCGCTCTGTATGTCTTCGATGGTGGTGCGGTCTTTGTCGGTGGTCTTAGCCAGGGCGTAAAGCTTGTCGATGGCTTCGTGTCGCGCTGCCCGGTCGGAGGCGGAAATGGTGATGCGGTTGTCTTCTTCCACGGTGACTTTTTGCGTGGCTTCCTTGTCGCCCGCCTTGATCTTGACGGTGTACTCTCCGGGTTCGACCAGCGGTCCGCGTGGCCCAAAGCCAAATCCCGCGGCAATGGCTTCCTGCTGTTCCGGCGTGGGCTCGGCGGGGGCGTTCTCGCGGAGGTCCCAGGTGGTGCGGTTCACCCCGGCCGCGCCGGGTCCGTCAAATTCGCGGATCACCTTTCCTTCTTTGTTGAGCACCGTGATTTTGACTCTACCCTCTTTTCTCTCCGGGGCCTCGGCTCGCGCTTCTCTCCCCGGCCTCTGTGCGGCGGCTTCGGTCCGGTCTTCGCTACTCCTCTTCGCAGTTTCCGGCGGCAGCGCTTCCTTTAAGTAATAGCTAAGAAGCGCGCCGTAAGGCGGGTTCCTTGCCGTGAACATCTGCTGGCCGGCGCTCCAGCGGCGCTGGCGAAGGAACCACGTGGTAGCCGTGCGCGGCGGGAAAAACGTGAGCGGCGAATTGGCCGCGCTTGCGTCCATTTTTTCAAGCGGCGTCAGGTCGTCGAAAATCCAGATGGAGCGGCCGTGGGTCGCCAGCACGAGATCGTTGTCGCGGGCCTGAATTTCGATGTCGTCCACCGGCACGGTCGGGAAATTGTTTTTGAGCGCCGTCCAGGTCCCGCCGCGGTCCCAGGAAACCCACAAGCCGAATTCCGTTCCGGCAAACAGCAGATTCGTGTTGCGCGGATGCTCGCGGATAACGTGAACCGTTCCTGCAGAATCGGGAATCCCGTTGCAACTGGACTTCCAGGTCTCCCCGTAGTCGCTTGTCGCGAAAAGATAAACGCCGTAGTCGTCGCTGCGATGCCCGTCGAAGGCGACGAAGGCCGCGCCCTCTCCGGTCTTCGACGCCACCACCCGGCTCACGTACGTGCCTTTGGGCACGCCGGGAACTTTCGATGCGACGTTTTTCCAAGTCTTTCCGCCGTCGCGCGTTACCTGGAGGTTGCCGTCATCGGTTCCCACCCACAGCACATTGGGTGTAAGCGGGGATTCACTGATGGTGGTGATCGTCGGATACTCCTCGACGCCGTCATCCCGCGACAAGGTGTTTTTGCCCGTCACTTTTCCAAGGATGGGCAGCTTGCGGCGGTCCGCTCCCGTGGTCAGGTCGCCGCCGAGGCGCGTCCAACTGTCTCCGCGATCGGCCGACTTGAACAGGTAGTTTCCGCCGTAATAGATGGTCGTGTGGTTGTGCGAAGAGATGGCCACGGGGGAGTTCCACTGGAAACGGTAATGGGGTTCGCCCGCTTTTGCTTCCGGCATGACCGAGCGCTGCTGCCCGGTGCGCATGTCGCGCCGCGCAACATGGCCGTCCTGCGATTCGGTATATACAATCCATGGCTCGACATTGTCGATCGCCGCGTAGAAACCGTCGCCGCCGTGAATTACCTGCCAATCCTCGTTCACAATGCCATCGCGGGTTAGCGTTTGGCTCGGCCCGCACCAGCTTCCGTTGTCCTGCAAGCCTCCGCAGATGTGGTAGGGCTTCTCGTTGTCGAGCGCCACTTCATAAAACTGGCCGATGGCGATGACGTTGAGGAAATTCCAGTTTTTCCCGGCGTCGTCGCTCCAGTGGATGCCGCCGTCGGAGCCCGTCAACATGTGATTGGAATTAGCGGGATCGATCCACATGCCGTGAAAGTCGCCATGAATCCCGTGGACGCGCTGCGTCGTAAACGTCTTTCCGCCGTCCTCGGAGTAGTACATCTGCGCGCCCAGCTCCCAGATGCGCAAGTCATTGTTGGGATCCACGCGTATCTGGCTGTAATAGGAGGGACGCGGATCGGTTTCGCCCATTCTCTTCCACGTTTCGCCTTTGTCTTCGCTCCGGAATGTGCCGCCTCTTTCGTGCTGAATCTCGGCGTAAACAATGTTCGGATCCTTGCGGTACACATCCAGACCGATCCGTCCGGTATCGCCGCCGTTCTCGTAGGGCAAACCCTTCGTGAGTTTTTTCCAGGTCGCGCCGCCGTCGGTGGTCTTGTAAATGGCGCTGCCCGGTCCGCCGCCGTTGAAGCCGAACGGCGTGCGCCGGCGCTCGTAGGCGGCCGCGTACAAAGTGTCCGGGCTTTGCGGATCCATGGCGATGTCGCTCACCCCGGTGTCGTCATTAATTTTCAGGACCTGCGACCAGGTCTTGCCGCCGTCGCTCGACTTGTAGACGCCGCGCTCGGGGTTCGGTCCCCAGAGGTGCCCTTGCGCGGCCGCGTACACCACCTCGGGATTGCTCGGGTGAATCACGATTCTTCCGATATGATGGGTGGCCCCGAGCCCCATCTTCTTCCAGGTCTTGCCTGCGTCGAGCGACTTGTAAATGCCGTCGCCCCACGAGGAACTCTGACGGTTATTCGGCTCGCCGGTGCCCACCCAAACCACCGACGGATCAGACGGAGCGATGGCGATATCGCCGATCGTCGAAACGCCTTCCTTGTCGAACACCGGCTCCCAGGTCGTGCCGTTGTTGGTCGTCTTCCAGACTCCGCCGGAAGCGGTACCGACGTACACGACATTCGGATTGTTTTCGACCACGGCAAAGTCATCAATGCGCCCGCCCATCACCGCGGGGCCAATCTCACGAAATTCCAGGTTTTTGAATTTGTCCGTGGGGTTTTGCGGTGCGCCCGGCGTGATAGCCGCCCCCGCCAATAAAATTCCTCCGCAAGCGAAAATGGTCCAAAGCGTCCTCGACGTTTGCTTCATTTCTCTCTCCTCATGCACAAGGCCCGGAATCTTACCCCGGTGTCTCGGCCCTTGCACAGCGAATGTTTCCGTAGAACGGGAACCGACTCTGAGCAGACAGACGCGCCGGCGGGTTGCTGCGTTTCATCGGCAAGCGGCCTGCCGGCCTTTTCCCTTTTGCTCTCCAAGCAACGGGGCGGCGTTCGTTACCTTCAAATCACGGTGACCCCATGCTAGGCTATCGTTTCGTTGTCCATCGCATGCATTCGGTGAATCATTCTTGGAGGCAGGTTCATGCTGCGATCCGTCGCTTCCTTCGCTTGACGGCTCTTCTCGGCGTGGCTTGGGGTCTTTCCTCGGCAATGGCCTCGGCGCAAGAGATTCACCTGCCCCAGGGTAAGGGTCAGATCGCCGATCTCGAAGCCAATTCGCAAACCTTGAAAGGGGATGTCTGGACCGCCGAGGGCAATGTGGAGATTCGCTACGCGGACACGCGGTTGCGTGCCGACCACGTCGAATTCAACCGTAGGACGAACGAGGCGCTGGCCACCGGGAACGTGCGGCTGGACTACAACCTGGAGCATCTCGAGGCCGCCGAGGCGCACTATAACGTCTCGACCGGGCACGGATTATTTCGCGACGTTCGTGGCACTTTCAAAATCGAACGCCAGCCCAACGAACAGGTGCTGCTCACCGACAATCCTTTGTATTTCCAGGCGCGCATCGTGGAACGCTTTGCCGGCGGTTTGTATTTCGTGCAAGGCGCCTGGATCACCATCTGCGACCCGGAACGTCCGAAGTGGCAGTTCTTTGCTCCCGAGGCGCGCATTCGCCTCGACAGGACCGTCGCCCTGGTCAACGCCAACTTCCGCTTATTCCGCGTTCCGCTGGTTTGGCTTCCTTACGCCACGGCGCCCGCGGGAAGCAAAATCCGGCAGTCCGGGTTTCTCATTCCGGACGTCGGCCAGAGTTCCCGCAAGGGCTTCGTAGTCGGTGACGCTTATTATTTCGCCCCGCTCACCTGGATGGATATGACCCTCGGCGCGCAGTTCATGAGCCGCCGCGGCGTGCTCGAACGCGGCGCTTTTCGCGCCAAGCCCTTCGAGAGTACTTCGGTCGAATACACCTACTTCGGGGTCGACGACCGCGGGCTTTTGAATCCCAACGGCACGCGCTCTCCGCAGGGCGGACAGCAGCAGCGCCTGGAGATCCAGTCTCTGCTGCCGCATGGATGGCGCTTTGTCACCGATTACAACTATCTATCGTCGCTCACGTTCCGACTGGCCTTTGCCGACACTTATGGCGAGGCCATTAACTCGGAGGTTTTGAGCGCCTTGTTTCTGACCAATAACTTTCACGGATTCAGTCTGAATCTCGCCGGAATCAACGACAAAAGTTTTCTCACTCTTCCCGTGGCGGCCAATACCAATCCCGCGACGCCGGCCGTTCCCGCAACCAGCGTCACGCTGCGCAACCTGCCCCAGGCACGCTTTGCTTCGGTTGAACAGTCTCCCTGGCGTAAAATTCCTCTGTACTTTTCCTTCGATAGTTTCCTGGGGGCCGTGCATCGCGCGGATTCGGGGGTCTCACCCACTGCCGCGTACACGCCCATTGATACTCCCTTGAGCGTCCCGCGCGAGGACTTCGCCCCTCGGGTCACCCTGCCGGTGCATTTCGGTCCGTGGTTCGGCGTAACCGCTTCCGCAGCATTCCGCACGACACGCTACGGCGATTCGCTCAATCCTGCCGGGCTCGTGAGCGGCACACCCATCGCCCGCAATACCGGCGAATTTGCGGTCGAGCTGCGTCCTCCGTCTTTCGAGCGTTTCTTCGAGACCGCCGCAAAGAAAAACAAAGCCGGGCGAAGGTACAAACACTCGATCGAGCCGGCCATCACCTACCGCTATGTCACCGGCGTAAACAACTTTGCCGACTTCATTCGCTTCGACAGCGATGCCACGCTCACCGACACGAGCGAAGTGGAATACGGTTTCACCCAGCGCCTGTACCGCAAAGACGGCGATGATCAGCCGCAGGAACTCATTTCCTGGCGCATCGCACAAAAGCATTATTTCGATCCTACGTTTGGCGGGGCCATCGTCAATGGTCAGCGCAACGTTTTCCAGGCGCTCGATTCTATCTCGCCGTTTGCGTTTGCCTTTGGCCCGAGAAACTGGTCTCCCATCATCAGCGATTTCAAACTTACTCCGGGCGGTCCTTACGACCTGGAGCAAATCCTTCAGTACGATCCAAACATTCAGCGGCTGGCCACCATCGGGACGCTGGTCAAAGCGAGGCCGTATCGCGAGTATTTTGCGACCATCGCCTACTTCCGGCTGAACGAAAATCCCTCGCCGAGCGATATTGCAGGTCTGCCGCCTCCCTCGACTTGCGTCCCGGCGACCCAGATATGCCCTTTCCAGCAGCCGCTGTCGAATCAGATTCGGGCGCTAATCGGCTATGGGAGTGAGAACCGCAGGGGGTTCAATTTTACCGGAGGCGTCGGGTACGACTTCACCAACCAGACCTTGCAAAATCAGGTCGTCCAGGTGAGTTACAACGGAAGTTGCTGCGGCCTCGCGCTCGAGTACCGACGGCTGAACCTCGCAACCGTCCGCACGGAAAATCAGTTTCGTGTCGCGTTAATCCTCGCCAACATCGGGACGTTCGGAAATCTGCGGCGCCGTGACAAAATTTTCTAGGCGGCAGTCCCCGCCCGAGTTGCCGGCGCAGGCCCCCGCGAAGAAAGGTGATGTAATCTCCTGTACATGACCGATCCCGACCTGGCCTTCGCCTCCATCAAGCAAATCGGAAAACTCTTCCGCAAGCGCAAACTCTCGCCGGTGGAGCTGACCAGGCTCATGCTCGCCCGCATCGAGAGGCTCAATCCGAAGCTTAACGCCTACCTCACGGTCACTGCGGACCTGGCCCTCGCGCAAGCCAAGAAAGCGGAAGCCGAGCTTTTCGCTCCCCGCGGCCGCAAAAGCCGCGACCGCGGAGCGCTTCACGGCATTCCCATTTCCCTAAAGGACAACATCTATACCAAGGACGTTCGTACCACGGCAGGCTCGAAAATCCTCAAGGACTTCGTTCCCGAGCACGACGCCACCGTCGTTCGGCAGCTCCAAGAGGCCGGCACCATTCTCCTCGGCAAAACGAACCTGCACGAGTTTGCCTACGGGGTCACCACGAGCAACCCGCACTTCGGCCCCACGCGCAATCCCTGGGATCTTTCCCGTATACCGGGAGGCTCGAGCGGGGGTTCCGCGGCTGCCGTCGCGGCCGGGCTATGCTACGGCAGCATTGGCACGGATACGGGCGGATCGATTCGCATTCCCGCGGCGCTTTGCGGCATCGTCGGACTAAAACCGACGTTTGGCCGGGTTTCCGTCGCTCATGTCATTCCCCTTTCGCCCCGGCTCGATTGCGTTGGCCCCTTGGCGCGTTCCTCGGGTGATGCCGCCGCTTTGCTCGATGCGATTGCTGTGAGGCGGGACAAGGAACCTCCCTTCGAGAGCACCAGCAATTCACGCTTGCGCCCCCATTTTCGCCTGGGCTTGCCCGAGGAGTTTGTTTCGGAGAGTTCTTCAGCGGCGGTGGAATCGGCGTTCGAGTCAGCCTTGGGCGTTTTTCGCAAAATGGGCGCGAGCCTCGAAAGGGTCTCTATCCCGCTTCTTCGCGAAACCGAAGATGCCGGCAACCAAATCGCTTGGGCCGAGGCAACCCATTACCATCAGCAGGCCGGTTGGTTCCCCGAGCGCGCTGCCGATTATGGTGAGGATGTTCGGGAACGCCTGGAACTCGGCGTCAAGGTGTCCGCCACCACCTACCTCCAGGCCTTGGAGCTGCGCGAAGCCTTCCTTCGCCGCCTGCTTGCCGTCATGACCGATAGCAGTCTGGATGCCCTGGCTCTGCCCACGACTCCCATTCCTGCACCACTCATCGGTGAAGAGACGAGCCATGCTGTCAGCTTCTGTGGCAGTTCGAGTCACCCGACACGTGCGCTCTTACTCCGCAACAACCGCCCTGCGAATCTCGGTGGGCTTCCTGCTATTTCCGTCCCGTGTGGTCGAACGACCGAGGGCCTACCCATTGGTTTGCAACTCATCGGCTCGGTCATGGATGAGGCGCTTCTTCTTCGCATGGCCCACGGGTTTGAGTTGGCGCATCCGCCGCTCCACCCGCCTCTCGCCTAAAACAACGGCCTCTCCGACTTGATTTGCGGAGAGGCCGCGCCGAGATCCATCGAGGAGAAGGGGACGTCCCTTCAACATGCCTTCATAAGCCGGCAGCCGGAGTAAAGAGGGTTAGCCTTTCACCGGAACGGTGACCGACTTAGACAGTTTGAAAGTCAACTGCGAATTGACTGCCAGCTTGGAGTTGTCGATCTTCTGCTTGGCCTTCTCCCTGCTCTTCGCCGAGGCAGCCTTGGCTTTGTCGGAAGGACGAAGCGAGTTGGTCGCGAGGTCGTAGGATTTTCCATGGATGACGACGGAAGCGAGCGCGACCTTCAATTCGTGCTTCTTTACGGTCACGACCTTGCCGGTGATATGCGCGCCCTTGGGGAGCACGGTCTGGCCGTCGACCTTGACCGGTGAAGAGAGGCTGGCGACAAAGGCATCACCCTTGTGATTCTTGTCGCTGGCCAGCGTCTGGTCCACGATCGCAGTGATGGGCGTGCCCTTCGGCACGGTGATCACGTGCCCCGTCGCCTCGGTCGTTTTAGCGGAGACGGCAACCACCTTGGGCGGGTCGGCTTTGGGTTTACGGGCAGTGGCGGCCGTCTTCTTGACCGGCGTCGCTTTCGCGGGCTGGTTTGTAGCGGTCGTTTCCGGATGAATGGAGCAGCCCGCCAGGGCGAACAGACCTGCGGCGGCCGAAGCAAGGAGAAGCCTCGAAGAGACCTGAGATTGCAACATTTTTACACCTCCTGAAAATAGCCCAATGGAGTCGAGGGGAGGTGGCCGGGTGCACCCCTTCGCCGGATCAGACTATGAAATCAGCACTTAGAAATAAGTTTGGTATTCCCTTGAGCTTGAGGAAATTGTACTAGACTGAGGGAAAGGGAGCTTAGGGGCTATCCGGGTCGCGTGTCGTCCGAGGCACCGGGCCAATAGGTCAGGGGCGGGCAGGTCGTTGTAGGCCTTGGTGGTTGTGCGGGCCGCCGGGCCATGACCCGCAGGTTCCAGGGTCGCCGACGAGAGGCCCTCGGCTATCCACAGGGCTGAGGAAAACCCTGCACAAATAATCATTTTGAGGGCTTGACGAAACAGGAAAAGCTGATATTATTGCGGATGGTCCGAGAGCTCTGTAGAGCTGAGGACTGCTCAGGGGCATCACGGTCGGATCGAAGAAGTCTTCCAGCGCGTGAAAAGCGAAGACGAGAAGTAGATCCTATAGTGGGGTTCTTTACGAGTACAGGCTAGAAAGAAGTCGAGCAACGCGTGGAGCCACCCAGGTGTGGGTGGTTACGCCCGGCGCTCGACGCCGGGTTTTTTATTTTGCGGTAGTGATTAGTGGCAGTGGCGAGTGGGAAGAAGTTCCGCAAGGGATTTCCGACGCGAGTCGCCGGGCAACTAAGGCACGAAGCAAAATCCCAGAAGAAACTGGGGCAGAGCTGGAAGGCAAGTTCGCTCTAAGGCGAACCGGTAAGTCCCACCAGACCAGTCCTGAGGCATTCAGGGCATTCCGATCGACTCGGATAAAAGGTTCTTTGACAACAGAAAGGCTGGCAAGCCCACGCCGATAACTTTGTGCGGATTACGGTCCGCGCGAGGGAGTGAGGGTGTGGGTTATTACAAGTTTGCTCGAGATTGAGCATAACTGTGGAACAAGGCGGCTTATTCAAGGCCGTGAGCGGCGATGTGCGACTGGTGACTCGTGAAGAGAAACCGGAAGCAAGTGGTCATCACGGTTCTCCGAGGACGGTAGAGTCGAAAGCCTCGGTCGGTTTCTTGGCTGCTCCGCGAGGAGCGGCTGGACATAACCGCAAGCCCATGCCCGGGTGCGCGGCGAGCTGACGCGAGGAGGTAAGGAGCTGCAGGAATCGGAAACGTCCGAGATTGTTTTGCGGGAGGCGGTGGGAAAGACCGGACCCTACAGAGCAGCAAAGACGGATTGGGTAAGTTTTATGATTAAGCTACTAAGGGCGTACGGTGGATGCCTTGGCGCCAGAAGGCGATGAAGGACGTGGCAAGCTGCGATAAGCCCCGGGGAGCCGCAAGCAGGCTTTGATCCGAGGATGTCCGAATGGGGAAACCCGGCGGGATGAACTCCCGTTACAGCCCGCTGAATCCATAGGCGGGTATGAGCCAACCCAGGGAAGTGAACCATCTCAGTACCTGGAGGAAAATAAATCACAGAGATTCCGAAAGTAGCGGCGAGCGAAATCGGAACAGCCCAAACCCAATTGTTTACAATTGGGGGTTGTAGGACCGCGTGAGTAGAGTTACCAATCCGACCGCTAGGTGAGCCCGCTGGAAAGCGGGGCCATAGAGGGTGAGAGCCCCGTAACCGAAAACGGATCGGACTCGAAGCGGAATCCTGAGTACCACCGGACACGTGTAATCCGGTGGGAAGCTGGGGAGACCACTCTCCAAGGCTAAATACTCTCTGGCGACCGATAGTGAACCAGTACCGCGAGGGAAAGGCGAAAAGCACCCCTGCGAGGGGAGTGAAATAGAACCTGAAACCGTATGCTTACAAGCAGTCGGAGGGCTATGTGCGGACTTCGGTCCGTACACGCCTGACGGCGTGCCTCTTGCTTAATGAGCCGGCTAGTTATTCTTACGTGCGAGGTTAAGCGCAAGCGAGCCGTAGCGAAAGCGAGTCCGAACAGGGCGACAAGTACGTAGGAATAGACGCGAAGCGGGATGATCTACCCTTGGCCAGGTTGAAGGCCGCTTAACCGCGGCTGGAGGACCGAACCGGTGTGAGTTGAAAATCGCTCGGATGAGCTGAGGGTAGGGGTGAAAGGCTAATCAAATTCCGTGATAGCTCGTTCTCCCCGAAATGTCTTTAGGGACAGCCTTGTGCGAATTGCCACGGTGGTAGAGCACTGAATGGACTAGGGACCAACTCAGGTTACCGAATCCAATCAAACTACGAATGCCGTGGACAACTGCACGGGAGTGAGACTACGAGGGATAAGCTTCGTGGTCAAAAGGGAAACAGCCCAGATCGCCAGCTAAGGTCCCTAACTGTGTGCTAAGTGGGAAAGGAAGTGTATTCGCTCCGACAGCCAGGAGGTTGGCTTAGAAGCAGCCATCCTTTAAAGAAAGCGTAACAGCTCACTGGTCAAGCGGATATGCACCAACAATCCAACGGGGCTCAAGCACACGACCGAAGCTGCGAAATGACATTTCTTCGGAAATGTCTTTGGTAGGGGAGCATTGTGTGTGGTCTTAAGGCAGACCGAGAGGACTGCTGAACTCCACACAAGAGACCCTGCCGGCATAAGTAGCGATAAACACGATGAGAACTCGTGTCGCCGAAAGTCTAAGGTTTCCTGAGGAAGGTTAATCCGCTCAGGGTTAGGCGGGTCCTAAGGCGAGGCCGAAAGGCGTAGCTGATGGACAACAGGTCAACATTCCTGTCCCGCCTGGCGACGTTATTACGATGGGGTGACGCAGAAGGATAGGAGATCCACCTGATGGATGGTGGTTGGCGAGTGTAAGCCGGATCCCGAAGGAAAATCCGCGGGGTCATTCAACGGTGAGACTCGACACGTGGCCGTATGGCCGAGAAGTCTCTGATTCTACGCTGCCGGGAAAAACCTCTAAGGAGTCCGCCAGGTGCCCGTACCTCAAACCGACACAGGTAGACAAGGTGAATATCCACAGGCGCTCGAGAGAACGCTCGCTCAGGAACTAGGCACATTAGCCCCGTAACCTCGGGAGAAGGGGCACCGCACTAGGGTTTATAGCCCGAAGCGGTCGCAGTGAAATGCGCTCTGCAACTGTTTAACAAAAACACAGCTCTCTGCAAAGTCGAATACGACGTATAGGGGGTGACACCTGCCCGGTGCCGGAAGGTTAAAGCAAGGGCTTAGCCGCAAGGCGAAGGCCTGAACTGAAGCCCCGGTGAACGGCGGCCGTAACTATA
>DATAIH010000053.1:0-2426 GCA_036262755.1 Candidatus Acidiferrum sp. | reverse complement strand
GAAGATCGGGAGGTCGTCATTGTGCGCCGGAAGGGATCTAAGGATGTCGCCCTCCTCCCCGCGAGCGAGTTGGCCGGCCTGATGGAAACGGCGCATCTTTTGCGTTCGCCTCGGAATGCCCGGCGGCTTCTGACCGCGATGCGGCGAGCCAAACAGGGAAAAGGTAGGCGCATGACGGTTGATAACTTGCGGTTGGAGATGGGCCTTGCGCCGCGACGCCAGGCATGAAGCCGTCTTTCAACAGGAATTCGTTGACGATCTGCGATATTGGGTCAAATCAGATGGGAATAACGCCGTTCGAATTCTTGACCTCGTTGAGGCCACTCTGCGAGATCCCTTCGAAGGCATAGGCAAACCTGAGCCGCTGCGCCACAAGCTGGCTGGCTGCTGGTCCAGGCGCATCACCGCGGAACACCGGCTCGTCTATAGAGTCGCTGAGAGCCGTGTCGACTTCCTCCAGGCCCGCTATCATTACTGACTGACCCTCAGCGCGGCAACCCCGCGGTATATACTTGTATGCCAAGCCGGAAGCCCCATCCGGAGACCGGCCCACTTCACAGGAGGACAAGATGGAACAGATCATCGCAAAGCTCCTTCACGAGTTCGAGCAAGGCAAGCTGTATTTATTTACCGTTCGAGCATCCGTCGGGATGGTGCAGGAAGGGCTGAGTTCTGGAAGAACCGCGCGCGGCCTGCGCATGAGGTGGCGAGGGTAGTCAGGCCAACGACTCCCCGTCGCCGGCATACTCATGGGCGAGATTCGGTTTTTGATTCCAGCAGAGCCGCGGCTTGAGCCGCGGCCGGTACAAGGTCCAGGATCTGAGTGTCGCGGGAACGCTGGAGCAGAATCAGGCAGGCAAAAGGGTCCCGGTCCTGCTGCCAACAGGTGCGCATAACGCTCACCAGGATCTGCTGCGTCTGCGCTCCGGCCCAGGTTCGGTTTCCGCCCCACACTTTGCGTGCAATCACCATCCAGCGGACGGCTTGCTCCGCTTGATGATTGGTCGCATCCAAACCCGGGCAGTGGAGAAACGTGAACAGATACGGCTGTTCGTGTCGCAGATGCTTCGCCAGTTTGCGGTTCGCCGGATCCCGGTAGGATCTCTCCAACAGCCGGTCCAGTTGCGCCTCCAGCCGTCCGGTGGCAATTCGTAGACCGTGCTCGGAGACTTCGCCTTGCTGATAACGATCCCGCAATTGGAGGCTGGTCTGGAGCAGATGGTGAATGGTCAGGGGAAAGGTGGCCGCCTTAGGCGAAGCGATTTGCGCCATTTCAGTGCATCGCACCAGCAGATGTCGCAGGCAGCTTTGATGGCATGCCTCGACGAATCCATAGTAGGGCGACCATCCATCATGCACCAGAAACGCCTGGTAATGCTCGCCTAGAATCACCCCCGACTGCTCGTATCCACGGCCCGGCAGAATGGCATACACGGTTACCTGCTCGCTCACCACCACATGCATCCACTGCAGGCGTCCCCCTACCCTCCAACCGGTTTCGTCCGGCACGTTCACCACCGCTTGCCGCACGGCGTGCACCAGCCCGGCGTAGGTGGGCTGGGCCCGTCGGGCGATCCGCGCCAGCGCCCGGTACAGTCCCCCACCACTCACCTTCAGCCCGAAGCCATAAGCCAACACCTGCTGCGTATGTCCTAACGACAGCCCCATCTGCTTGTTGAGGATCGCGGCCAGCGCCAGTGCCTCCGCCCCGAGTTGCACCGTGCCCACTTCCACTGCATCGGAAGTCTGCAAGGGATGTCGTCCTTGCACCCGCCGCCCACAACCGCGACACTGGCCCACCGCGATATTGAAGCGGCGTACGATCGTGCGCCGCACAATCTCTTCCTGATATTGCGCGGCCTCGTACTGAAACTCTATGTCGTCGCTCCCGCAACGCATACACTGCTCCGGCAGAGGGACGCCAATGGTTTGATCGACACGCGACGGGGTGGGGCGGCAGGCCTGCTGGCCATAGTTACCGCCGGGTTTACGTCCTGGGCGCTTCGGCTGGGCCTTCACTCGGCCCCGGGAATGGGGTGCGGCCTGGCGCTTTCCGGCCCGCAGGGCGGCTTCCAGTTCTTTGCGTAGACGATCGTTTTCCCGCTGCAGCCGTTCCTTCTCCCGCTGCAGCCGTTCCTTCTCCCGTTGCAGCTTTTCGATCTGCTGCTCGGCGCGGTCCAACTCATGCTTGGGAACAAGGTCAATGACATCCGGCTGCTCTTTATGTTCCTGTTGGCCTCCGGATACTCTCATCCACCATACTGTAGCCGAAGCTCGCAATTTTGTCCAGCAAAATCTTGCGGCACCCTAATTTGACGGCCTCTCGAGAGCGGTAAATAAATACGAGAATACCTCCATCCGGGCTGAGCTTCAGAAGGAAACCGGTTCCCAGAGGCGGGAAGGCCTGAGGCGACAGAACGCTCTGC
>DATAIH010000052.1:0-26254 GCA_036262755.1 Candidatus Acidiferrum sp. | reverse complement strand
TCGTGGCCTCGAATCTGGCCGGGGCCCCGTATACGCAAGCCACAATCTTCCCATTTGCATCCACGCCGGCATAGTCGTCGTAGCGCTGCTCGGGAGCGGTAACGCCAAATCCCACATAGACGACTGGCGCCTCCACGGAAGTTTCCGTGCGGCTCGGATCTCCGGCAGTAATGAAATCGTCGCGAAAACGGAGGGCCTGCTCTTTTCCCCCTTGCATAAGGCCCAGAGCTGTGTGCTCTTGGTCCGCGCGGATCGAACGGAGGGGCACAGTCTGAAAATAGGTTCCGTTGTCGCCTGCAGGTTCGAGCCCCATCGCTTCGAATTGCGAGGCCATGAACTTTGCGGCAATTTCATGTCCCCGAGTCCCTGTCCCCCGTCCCTCAAGCAAGTCATCCGCGAGGAAGCGCATCTCCGCGCGGATGGCTTCCGGCCTAATGGTCGTCGAGGCATCTTCCGCAGCGTCGTTGCCGGCTCGTACGGGCGGTGTTCCCCGCAGCAGGGTGATAATAATCACCGCACCCAGCGAAAGGGCGAGGCACCACCCTATGTGACACTTCTTCAAAACGACACCGTTCTTCTTAGAGAGCGTAGGAATAACGCAAGCATAGTGTTGACAGAAGCGCAGGTCAACACGCTCCGAGACTTCGCGGGGCACCCGTGGGAGATATACGGAGATCCGGCGTCGGATCCGGCCAACACTGAGACGACGCTTGTGTACCTCTTAAAGTAGCGTTCGCGCGCTTCGGGTGGGTAGTCGGCAAACCTTCCCCGATTCGATTGTGGAAGAGTTGCCGGTAATTCGCTTCGTAAAGCTGGCTCATCACTATCCACTAAGTAGCCAAACGTAAATAAAACTGCAGAATGACCTCGATGTCCGAGACTTCCGCCGTGAACCTAAACCTGTGGAAGCAACGCTGTGGCCGCGTGCCCGAGTCCGTTTGGAACCAGGTCAATCTCGAAACGTTGGTATTGGCTGACAACGATTTAACAGAAATATCAGCGGACATCGGACGCCTCAAGCGCCTTCGTATGCTTGACCTGGGACACAACGCGCTTCCCTCCGTGCCAAAAAGCCTCGGAGATCTCGCATCGCTCTCGGACTTCCTGTACCTTCACCATAATCGGCTGAAGTCGCTTCCCGCATCTCTCGATCGGCTGAAACGGTTGCGGTATTTGAACATCAGTGAGAACCAGTTCGAGGCACTGCCGGACTGCATCTGCGGGATGATCGGGCTTGTCGAACTACGGGTGTCTGACAATCCGCTAACCGCTTTGCCGGACGCGGTTGGGCAACTCACGGCATTGCGAGAACTTCACCTGAGGAACACAAAGATTGCATACCTGCCCGAAACGATCGCCAGTCTAGTTGATTTGCGTCAAATCGATCTTCGGGGCACGCCTCTCAAGTCACCGCCGCGAGTTCTTGCCAAGCTGCCACGACTGGAGAAGGTTGATCTCCGATGGGTAAACAAGCTTGACCGAGAGGAGTGGTTTGCCGACCTTGAAGCACGCGGCTGCTTGATCTATCGGTAGCGATCCCGATCGTCTAAGGCAGCACGCTGACACCGACGGAAACTGTCAAGAAACTGCGCGTGGCCTTTCAAAACGCGAGCCTTCGCAGTTTGGTTCACGCTGAGTGACCATTCATCCTTCTCAAAAGTTCCTCCCAGCAGGATGCCATCGGTACGCGGAAACATGTAGAGATCATCCTCCATGACCGCCATGTAGTTCACTTCCGGTTGGGGAAGCAGCACCGTCAACTGTCCCTTTGCGGGAGTTAGTTCCTGGTCGTCGAAGAGCGCTCGAGCTCCCAAGCCTGTGCAATTGAAAATGACGGGCTCGGTTAGCTTCGGGAGCTGCGAGACGTGATCGAAATGCATCACCCGGACGGCGCCGCCGGCGATGCGGAAATCCGTCAGCATCGCATTCAGGTAGATCGGCGGTTCGATCAGCATCGAGTCATACTGCCGGACGAATTGATAGCCCGAAAAAGGATGCTCTGATGCCGACAAATCGTGAAGCTCCGGTAAAAAAGGTCGAAGTATAGCTCCCAAGCCATCGTCGCTAGGCGCTTGGTGACTGAGAAAATAGTTGCGCAGCCAACGCACGCCGTAGCGCGGCCCTAAAAGCGTCTGGTACCGGCGGTAAGAAAACTCCGTGGCTTGGAGAAACTGGTTCATGAACTCCGGGCTTTGCTTCCCGAAGTCGAAAACGCCGAAGGGAAACCACTCGCCACCCGCGATGGGGGGAAGTTCGCTCGCATAAATCGTGACGGGCAAACCGCGATCCTGCAACAGTCGCGCCGTCGCCAGTCCCACCGCGCCGCATCCGAGTACAGCTACGGGGGGACACCGGCCCTCCCGGAAGCAAAGCAGCGGCCAGTTGCGAGGTACCCCAGGAGAGCGTAATCCCGGCTCCGCCATGGCCATAGTTGTGGATAACGAGTTTTTCTCCCAGCTTCTCTGCCCTGACCACGAATCCGGATGGCCGGTAAGGCCTGAGTCCTACGACGGTTCGGATTTCACGGTCGGGCGAAACCAGGACGGGAGTCAGATTGCAGTTAATTCCGGGAACCGGGTTCGCGACGCGGGGCCGGCTCCGGTAACACCCGGCAACGAGGCTGCCGGCTGCCATCGAAGCTCGGTGCAGGAATTGCCGGCGATCCATGCCATCCTCCGAAACGAGCCGCGGAGTGGAGTAAGGAGTTCGCATTATACGCCCTGATTAATCATGAAAAGATGCGTCTCGCAGCGACTAGGCACGTTGTCAGGTTCTTAGAAGTTCGCTAACCGTCGCTCCCAGATTTCCAACCGGCGTATCGCACAGGTGGATCGTCGTCAGAAACGGGTTGGGGCAAAATGGTACGAGCCGATGTTCGGCTACAGGGGAGGGAAGTTGTCCGAGCTGATTAGCGTAGCCATTCGCCGGTATTCTCTATAATACCGCCATGGCTCTGGTTGTTTTCCTTCGGGGCGTCAATGTTGGCGGACACAGAACGTTTCGCCCAAGCATCCTCGCAAGAGAACTGAGCGACTATGGTGTCGTAAATGTCGGTGCTGCAGGCACGTTTGTCGTTCGGAAGCCCGGACCTCGAGCAGAGTTCCGTGCTGAACTGCTCCGGAAGCTGCCGTTCGAAGCAGAAGTTGTCGTCTGCGACGGTCGAGATCTTATCCGCCTGGAGAGGGAAAATCCGTTTGGAACCGAGCCATCGCGCCCGGAAATTGTTCGATTCGTGAGCATCCTGTCAAAAGCCAACCGCGGCCTGGCCTCCATTCCGTGTACGCTTCCGCCATCCGGCGAGTGGTTCGTGCGAATTATCGCATCGAAAAACCGATTCGTCTTTGGTGTATACCGTCGCCACATGAAAACGATCGGCTATCTTGGCCAGATCGACAGACTGTTTGGTGTGCCGGCGACGACACGGAATTGGAACACCATAACCGCCATAGCGCGGATTCTGAAAGGCCAGGGCAAGAAGGGCAAACGCGATTGATGCATTAGGCTGGACAGCCGTTCGGACGGAGACGTCGCATTCCCCTGTTGCCTAAAGACGACAGCCCCTTGCGAATAGAATCTATGGATTTCTTCTTCCGGTTTGCCCGCCATCCATTAAGAACGACAAGGGTCTTCCCTCCGGTTGAAATCGCAGCGGATTTCATGAGGACTGTAGAATGGACCGCTTCCCCCGCGTCATACGTTTGGGCGTGAAAGCGCCGAGAATCGCCGCAAAAGGAGAAGGTCGATGCAATTCGCCCTGCTGATCTACCACTCACCGGAAGAGTTCGACATGCGGAAGAACGACTACAAACATCCTCATCTCGCCGCTTGGCGGGCTTACTACAAGGCGCTCGTCGAGGCCGGCGTCTACGTCGGCGCCAGCGCGCTTGAAGTGCCGGAGACGGGCACGACCGTGCGTCTTCAGGAGGGAAAGCGCCGCGTGCAGGATGGGCCCTATGCGGAGACGAAGGAGCAACTGGCTGGATTCATCATCCTGGAACTCCCTTCCATTGACGTCGCGCTCGAATGGGCTGCGCGATGCCCGGGTGCGTCGATCGGCGCAGTGGAAGTCCGGCCGCTGGCGCCGGAAGCCATGCGCCGGGGGTTCACGGGAGAATAAAGGCAGTCAGGAGCAGGTGGACGCTTTTGTCGCGTATCAACCGTACTGGCCTGTTCGCGCCCTCCTGCAAGGTCTTGGTCAAACCCGTGAGCCCCGAGGCGCTTATGACCGCGCGGTCGACTTGGCCGGAGATCCTGCCGGCTAGCGAGTTCCTGCTTCAGAAACGCGGCTGGTTCTTCGGAATGTCTGCATTCAAGGAATTTCTGCTTCCGTTTCAGAAGAACCGCAGATTCTTTGGAGCAGGCTGCCTTCAAGTCCGGGCGTAAGCCCTGCGTAATCAGCGGCATTTGACCCTCAGCTCCTTTTTCTCGACTGATGTAGAAATCGCCCTGCCATCCCCGTCATCGATACAGAGGCGGCTTAGCGGTCACGCTTCGCCGTCCGACCGAGAGGTGATCGGATGTGCCCATTCTGTTTGACAAGCCTAGGACTGATCGTCGCGAGCGCAACTTCCGCCGGAGGGCTGGCGGCATTGGCCGTGAAGCTGTCTCAAAAGAAAAACCTGGGACCGGAAGTCACTCCCAACTCGAGTGAAAGCAGCATGACAGGCCCAGACCGTCTCGGTCTGCTTCAGAAAACAAAGGAGAAATAAGATGACAACAGGCAAGGAGAGAGACAAGGAATACGGCGAGGGGAATCTCGCGATGAACACACCCCCGATCGTGTCGCACCAGGAGTGGGAGGCTCGGCGCCAGCAGCTCCTCGTGAAGGAGAAGGGCTTCACCCGCTCCCGCGACGCGCTGGCCGCCGAACGCCGGCGGATGCCTTGGCTGGCCGTCGACAAGAAGTACGAGTTCGACGGACCCAAGGGCAAGCTAAGCCTGCTCGATTTGTTCGAGGGCCGCCGTCAATTGATCGTCTACCGCGCCTTCTTCGAGCCCGGCGTGTTCGGCTGGCCCGAGCATGCCTGCCGCGGATGCTCCCTGGGTGCTGATCAGGTTGCCCACCTGGCCCATCTGAACGCTCGCGACACCACCCTCGTCTACGCCTCACGCGCGCCGCAGGCGGAGATCGCGCGCCTGAAGGCGCGGATGGGCTGGGAGATGCCCTGGTACACCATCACCGACGGCTTCGACGCCGATTTCGGCGTCCATGAATGGCACGGCCACAACGTGTTCTTCCGCGACGGCGAGCGGGTGTTCCGCACCTACTTCATCAACGGTCGCGGCGACGAGGCGATGGGAACCACCTGGAGCTACCTCGACATCACTCCGCTCGGACGGCAGGAGAGTTGGGAGGACTCGCCGGAGGGCTACCCTCAGACCCAGCCGTACAAGTGGTGGAACTGGCACGACAACTACGACGCCGAGGCTTCACCTGACCCGAAGTGGGTCAAGGTGTCCGACGCCGGAGAAGCCGCCTTCCGAAAGCCCGACCGAGAGGCGAACGCCCGCTAAAGAAGCGCGGCCACTTCCTGAGCCGGCTCTTTCAAACAGGAGCGCGCGAGCGCTTGCGCCGAGTGGCAGATCTAACGCCCTGCCCGGCATCTGTCACTCTGCCTAAGGTTGGAAACCCCTGCCAGGCAATTCCGATCGGCCGCGGGCGCCTCACTCGTCCGCAATGCGACCAACGGATCAATGGCCGTCGCGCGCCGAGCCGGCAAGTAACACGCCGCCAGTGCCGCCATCGCCAACAGCGCAGCAATCGCTCCATACGTCAGCGGATCGCTCGGCCGCACTTCAAACAGCAGCGCCGTCATAGCCCGCGTCGCCCCTAGTGCGCCCAAAATCCCCGCCACCAGCCCCGCCGCCGCGGCCTTCATTCCACGCCCGACCACCAGCCGCAGCACGTCGCGCGCCTGCGCTCCCAGCGCGACGCGCAGGCCAATCTCGTGCAGCCGCTCGGTCACGGAATAGCTCATCACGCCGTAAATGCCCACAAACGCCAGCACCAGCGCCAAGGCCGCGAATCCGCCCACCAGCCATAGTGTCAACCGCTGCGCCGCCATGGTCTCCGCGACAACCCGTGACATCGGCCGCATATCGTGCACCGGCAACTGCGGATCAATTTCACGCAGCAGGCTCCGCACCGCCGAATACACCGCCGTCGGGTCGCCGGTCGCACGAATCGCCAAACATACGTACGCCCAAGGATTCTGCGCAAAGGGCACGTAGCTCTCTGCCGTCACCGGCTCCGCTAGCCCGTTGTGCAGCACATTACCTACCACACCTACCACTTCCGATTGCTTGTCGGTCATCACGTTGAAGTGCTTCCCAATCGGATCCTGCCCCGGCCACAGTGTGTCCGCCAGCTTCTGATTGACCACCACCACGAGCGGCGAATTCGTCGTATCCGACGCGCTCAGCTCCCGTCCGCGCAGCAGTGGTATCCCCATCGCGTGAAAATATCCCGCGTTCACCGCATGGACTCCAATCAGCGGCTGGTGTCCCCGCTCGAATGGCGCATGCCCGTCTGCCGTGCTGACCCCTGTCGTAGTGTCGTCGCCCTCTAGCGGCAGATCATTCGACACCGCCACGCCCTCGACACCAGGCAACGCCGCCACTCGCGACAAGAGCTGATCGAGCAATTGGGTGGAATTGCCCCGCTCGGCGTATCTTTCGCTCGTAAAATTCATTCGCATCGTCACTACGCCGTCGCCCTTGAATCCTGGCTTGACCTCCAGCATCCGCGCGAAACTCCGCAGCAGGAGCCCAGCTCCGACCAACAGCACCAGCGACAGGGCCACTTCCCCAATCACCAGCAAACTCCGCAACCGGTTCTGCCCTCGCCCGCTCGTTGCGCTGCGTCCGCCCTCTTGCAAAGCTGTGCCCACGCCCTGCCGCGTCGCGGCCAGCGCCGGAGCCATCCCGAACAGCAGCCCGGTCAAAAGTGAAACGCCAAACGTAAAAGCCAGCACCCGCAGATCCACGCTCACTTCCTCGACTCGCGGCAGTTCCTGCGGACTCGACGCCACCAGCAATCGCACCAGCCAACACGCTAACCCGAGACCCAGCGCTCCTCCGCCGAACGCGAGCAGCACGCTCTCCGTCAGCAGTTGTCGCGCAATCCTTAGCCGCCCTGCGCCGAGGGCGCTCCGAATGGCAATCTCGCGCTTCCTTCCCACGGCCCGAGCCAACAGCAGATTGGCAATGTTTGCACACGCAATCAGCAACACCAACGCCACCACCGCCAGCAAAATGAGCAGCGTTTGCCGCACCGGCCCGGTGGAAAGCTCCCGCAGCGGCGCGATCCTCGCGCTGTGCCCCGTCGTCGCCGGATACTTCTGGTGCAGTGTCGCGAATATCCCATTCACGTCGGCTTCCGCCTGCTCGACCGTAACGCCCGGCTTCAGCCGCGCAATGAGGTTTAAATAGTGCGTCTCGTGATTCGTGCCGAGCTTGCGCTCCCAATCGGCGCTCGCGCTGAACACCTCCGGCACGGTATTCACCGGATTCACCCAGATTTGCACATCGCTCTGGTATGCATACTGAAAGTTTGCCGGCAGCACTCCGACAATGGACACCGGACGCCCGTCCAGCACAATCGTCTGGCTCGTCACGCCCGTCGTCCCACCAAATCGCGACTGCCAGAGTCCGTACGCCAGCAGCGCTACTCGCTGCGCCCCAAACGCGCCTTCATTAGGCAAAAACGCTCTTCCCACGATCGGCTGCACGCCCAGCGCGGTAAAGAAATTCGGTGTCACCACCATCCCCGGCAGCCGCTCTGCGGCCCCCCGGCCGGTCATCGTAAAGTTCACCCGGTGCATCGCTGCCAACTGCTCAAACGATCGGCTCTGCGCCTGGAAATCCAGAAAGTCCCCAGCAGAAAACGGCGCCCGCGGCAGATTCGGTTGCACCTCCCAAAACCACACCAGCCGCTCCGGGTCCGGATAGGGCAGCGGCAGCACCAAGACCGCGTTCACGACGCTAAAAATTGCCGTGTTCGCGCCAATCCCCAGCGCCAGCGCCAGGATCGCTATCGCCGTCAACCCGCGGCTCCGCCCCAGCATCCGCACCCCAAACCGCACGTCCTGCCACAGTGAGCGCATCCTACACCTCCCACACTTCTCCGAGGTTATCTGTTAGACGAGACGCTGCCGCCGCGGATAGGTTTCCGCTTCCAACGGGAAATTCCGAAAGAACGCACCTGTCAGCCGACCGGTTCAACACGTGGGAACAGGACGAGTGCTGGCGATTCCACGGGTTGGCGCTTGCAGCAGCGCTACGAGCGAATCGCCGCCTGATGAGGCAGCCCGCTTGTTCTCTGCCAACAGACTCTCGAAGGCCGTGGCGTTCTCCCCCTCCGGGAAGTACCGCGAGTTCTAACGACGTCCCCTGCGAGTCAAGAAGCATGCCCGAGCTCTGCGAGCTTTCTCCATGCGGACCCAGAACCGGATGAAGTTTTTTGGTAGGAACCTGTCACAAGCGACAGTTGCGCGGCGAGAGGAACCTTCCATAAATGTTTAACAGTCAGGACGTTCATCAGGCACTTGCCTCGACACTCCTCTTTGGACCGCCTGAGGCAGTCGAGCCTCGATCGAAGGAGAGAATATGCCGGCCATCCGATTCACCTTTGCAAAACCAGCGACGTTGGCAATCCGCGCCGGACTGATCGCCGGTCTTATAGGCGTGGGTGTGCTCCCATTCTTCTCCGAAGAAAAAAAAGTGAAGAACGAGACCATCGAAGCAACGGCTATGGGTACTGGCACCCAACTCGGCTCTGTGATTAACGTCAGCCTGGAAATCTATACGTACTCCACACCGGAGGACCGCCAGGTTCTTATTCAGGCGTTCGAGAAGGGACAAAACCAGGCCCTCGTGAATGCGCTAAGCCGCATGAGGGCCGTGGGCCACTGCTCGATCACCGGCACGCTCGGGTACGATGTAGCGTACATCCGTATGCTTCCTACGCCGACGGGACGGAAATTGCTGTTTGTAACCAACCGGCTGTTGCGCTTTGGCGAAGTCTACTTCGACAGCCAATCAACAGCCTTCAACTTGACGGCCGGCGAGTTTGACCTTAACGACCAGGACAAGAAAAAGAGCGCCGGCGTGTTGTTTCCCTTGGCTCAGCTGGTGATCGACAAGGAGGGCCAGCTTCAGATCCAATTGAACCAGAACCCATGGAAGTTGGTCGACGTGCTGGACTGGAAGGGCACTCCTGGTGTGAACTAACCCAACCCGCGTTGCCCTCGCACATTGCCAGAAACGTCACGAGTAAAGTGCTAGTTCAGCTCAAACGCCACTCCCCGACACACGGCGCCTTGCATCGGGCTGGGTAGGCGAGGGAATGGTCGGCTAGCACCCGATACGACCTCGACGCGCGAGACGTGATGCACCCATCCGGCCCACTCGAAAGTCTTGTAGCTCTGTAGGCTACCGGCTCCGCCGGCTGCTGGGAGCATTGGCGTGGCGCAGCCGACCTTAGGTGCTAGCCTCCAGCGATAAGCACGGTTAATCGGGACTTACAACCCGCCCTGTCGGAAGTGACAGGTTCCCTTGGACGGCTGCCGTGGTGAAATTAGGGTTTGGGATGCCGACTAAATATACGTCCGATGAAGGATTTGGATCTAATTACCGGCCAAGTCGTTTCGCACTATCGGGTTCTCCAAAAGCTTGGCGGCGGTGGAATGGGTTTGGTCTACAAAGGGGAGGACGGCCGCCTGCACCGCTTCGTGGCCCTCAAATTTCTATCCCCTGAATCCGCGCACGACGCAGCCTCTTTGGAACGCTTTAGGCGCGAGGCCCAAGCGGCTTCCGCATTGAATCATCCCAACATTTGCACCATCTACGACATCGGCGAAGCGGATGGCCGCGGCTTTATTGCGATGGAATTTCTCGATGGACTGATGTTGAAGGATTTCATCGCGAGCCGTCCGCTGCAACTGGCTGAGATTCTCGACTTGGGCTTGCAAATTACGGATGGCATGGATGCCGCACACCAATTGGGAATCGTGCACCGCGACATCAAACCCACAAACATCTTCGTCACGAAGCGAGGCCGCGCCAAGATCCTGGATTTCGGCTTGGCTAAATTGAGTTCTGAATCCATGAGTGAGATTACGCGAAGCGGGGAGGATGTGACCGTCGGCCCAATCGAAACCCAACTCACTCGCCCCGGCATCGTCATGGGCACCGTCGCGTACATGTCCCCCGAACAAATACGCGGCGAGCTTCTGGACGCCCGCACGGACATCTTTTCTTTCGGCATTGTTCTCTACGAAATGGCTACCGGACATACAGCCTTTCCCGGCCCTACCAGCGGCGTGGTTATGGAAGCCATTCTGAACCGTGCACCCGGGCCGCTACGTCGTCTCGTACCCTATGATGGGTTGGAACTCGAACGCATCGTAACCAAGGCACTCCAGAAAGACCGCAATCTTCGGTACCAAAGGGCCGCAGACATTCATGCGGATTTGTTGGCGTATAAAATGGTGGTCAGTACGGCGGGTTCCCCGGGAAGGCGCCCTGATTTGCACGCCGAGCACGACTGGCACGCTGCTGGATCCGCCATTGCAACTCCGAGCGCCGGTGTGCAGTCGTCGCAGACAACTCATTCCCAACTGCCCGCGGCCCCGACGTCACAGGATTCGCCCACGCAGGCGCGCGCCCGGCGCACCGAGCGGGTCTCGAAGGTCATCAACTCTCTGGCTGTTTTGCCCTTTGAAAACGCTACACGCGATCCCGAGAACGAATACCTCAGCGACGGAATCGCCGCCAGCCTCATCAATATGATGGCCACCCTGCCGAAATTACGCGTCATGGCCCAGAGCACCGTCTTTCGCTACAAAGGCGGTGGAATCGACCCTCAAGCCGTAGGTCGCGAGCTGAACGTCAGGGCGGTTCTTACCGGACGAATCATGCATAGCGGCGAATCTTTGCGTATTGGCGCTGAGTTGGTCGACGTCGCGACGGGCTCGCAACTGTGGGGCG
Source organism: Candidatus Acidiferrum sp. (assembly GCA_036262755.1). Lineage (GTDB taxonomy): Bacteria > Acidobacteriota > Terriglobia > Acidiferrales > UBA7541 > Acidiferrum. Next base: position 15,265 of record DATAIH010000052.1, on the reverse strand, counting down.
CGCAATATGACCGCAAGCCCGGCGACATCTTTTCGATTCAAGACGAAATCTCCAACGAAATCTCCGAAAAATTGCGCCTTAAACTTACACGCGACGAGAAAAAGCGTCTCAGCAAACGTCCCACCACCGATGCCGAGGCTTACCGCCTTTACTTGAAAGGTCGTCATCACTGGGACCGCTGGACCGAGGACGGATTCTATAAAGCCATCGAATATTTTCAGCTCGCCATCGAAAGGGATCCTAACTACGCGCTCGCCTATTGCGGCGTGTCCGATGCCTACGTGCTGCTTGGCTGGAATAGCTACCTGCCAGCGAAGGACGCGTTCCCTAAGGCAAAAATGGCCGCGATGCGCGCGCTACAGGTCGACCCCAACCTCGGGGAAGCCCACACGCCACTGGCTGCGGTGTTCTGGCTCCACGAGTGGGAGTGGAGCCAGGCGCAAGCCGAATTCCAGCGAAGTCTTGCGCTCAATCCTTCGTATCCGACAGCCAATCATTGGTTTGCCGAGTACCTAATGACCATGGGGCGCCAGGCCGAAGCAAAAGAGAAGATGAAAGCCAGCCAGGAACTCGATCCCTTGTCGCTGATTATTAGCGCGGGCATCGGTTGGGCGAACTACATGGCCCGCCGTTACGACGAGGCCATCGAACAACTGCGTCGCACGGTTGAATTGGAGCCCCATTATCCGGTTACCTACTGGATTCTAGGCCTCGTACTCCGACGCATGGGTCAGCTCGAACTGGCTATAAACGAAGGAGAAAAAGGCGTGAAGCTATCGGGGGGCAGTCCGCTCATGAGCGCAGCGTTGGCCCAGACTCTCGCCAGCGCGGGCGAGCGCGCCAAGGCGATCCAGATCCTGGATGATCTCGCGAACCTAGCAAAGGAAAAATATGTTTCACCTTACTTCTTAGCAGGAATCCACATCTGCTTGGGAGAACACGACCGCGCCATGGAATGTCTGGAGCAATCCTACAACGAGCGCTCTCACTGGCTGATCTACCTTCACCTGGATCCCTGCATGGATCCCTTGCGCTCCAACCCGCGTTTCCAGGAGCTGTTGGGGCGGATCGGCCTTCCCCTGCCGAAGGCTATCAAAGTCTGAAGACGGCATTCTGTCGAGCGTTGCCGCAATCGCATCAAGAATCGCCCACCCTGGTGCAACGGGCAGCCTTTCAGGAGTCACTATATCTGAACAACACGACCTCTGCGAACGAAACGAGTATCGCCCCTGCGATTCAAAATCCTGACTTCACTTGTTCGCTGACGGGTCTCTTAGCGATTTTGCGTACATCCTCATAGAACCCGCATCGGACTGCCGCCATGCAGGTCTAATTCCTTGATTTTCGCTACGATGAAGGTCAGATCATCGAACTGCGGAGCGTCGCGCATCCAGGCACGAAGTTCCTGAGAAATACGAGAAATGACTTGCGGGACAGGCAGGTCTGCGATTTGGCGCACGAGGGCCTTGAGGCGCTCCTCGCCGAAAGCTTCTTGGTCAGGGTTCATCGCGTCGGTCACGCCATCGGTGAACGCCAGCAGCAAGTCGCCCGGACGAATATCGATCCGCTGCGACTGATACTCGGAATCGGGGAACATGCCAACGACGGTGCCTCCTGCCTTGAGTTCTTCGATGGCCGCTCGGGAGGAGCCGAAAGAGCGCACGAAATACGGCGGGTTGTGGCCGGCGTTGACGTAGTGGAGGTGCTGCGCTTTGGCATCGAACTGCGCATAAAAGAAGGTGGCGTAACTCTCCGAGCGTGTAGAGCGGTGAAGAAAGCTGTTCAGTTTCGCGACGAGCTCGGCCGGCGAGAGGTGCCCTTCTTCGGCGATGATTCGCAATGAGGCCTGGACCGCGGCCATAATGAGCGCCGCTGCGACGCCCTTGCCGGCTATATCGGCGAGCGCGATTCCGACGCCGTGCTCCGCCAGGTCGAGAAAATCATAGCAATCACCGCCTATGCCGCGGGCAGGCAGAGTGAACGCCGCGACGGTAATTGCTTCGGTTTCGATCGATTTCTGAGGCAGGAGCCGGTCTTGCACCTCCGCGGCTAAGGCCACGTCCTGGCGAATCTTTTCATGCTCAAGTGCCCGCTCGGTTAGCTGAGCGTTCTCCATCGTGAGCGCAAGCTGTTGCGCATAGAGGTGCATTACCTCTATATCCGCGGAGCTGTACTGATCGCGTGCGACCGGATGGCCGAGGAGCAGGATTCCGCGGACTTCATCTTTTGTCCGCAAAGGCACGGCGAGGCGTAACCCGGTTTCCCTCAGATATTCAATCTCAGGAGTGTGCTGCGGCTTTCGCTCGCGAGCCCACCGGAGCGCAGCGTCCATCTCATCGGCGGCATAGCCGAGCGGAGAGCTGTGGAACTTCAGACGTCCGGCAAGGATGCCGTCGGCCGGAATCGCACGCTCGAGAGAAACGGCTGGACTTGCGGCGCGGCAGCGATAGTTGGCATCGCCGCTCTTACCGCGCTCAAACAGCATTGCTGATTGTGTCCCGAATTTTTCACAAAGGTCAGACAGCGCCATTGTAAGAGCTTCGGAAAAAGAATCGGCGCGGCGGCTCGAGTCGATGAGTCCGGCCAATAGCGTCGAAGCGGGCGGAGCCGTTTCGGTTTGCACATGCTCCGACACGGCGCTTTGTTCGACGCTGCGCCGTCCTATGGTCCACAGAGATTCCGACTCATTGCGAATGGCCACCATGGGCGACACCAACGTGGCACGCCATGCGGGAAACACGGAAGCGAACGTGGCTACGCTTCCGACCAAGCCCGCGGACGACGCGTACGGAAGTACGCCGGATCCGTGAAGATTTAAGAAGCGCAAGAGGAGCCAATTCGCGCCGAGTGCCGCGAGAACTCCAATCAGCATGCCTTGCGCGGCCATCTTGAAACCATCTCCCAAGACTAGACTCAGCAGATCGCCGCGGACAGCACCGAGAGCCATGCGCGTGCCCATTTCCACAGTTCTTTCGCGCACGGAATAAGACATCACTCCGTAGATGCCGAGCGAGGCCATCAAAAACGCCGCCAGCGCAAAAAAGGTGGTGACGATCGAATCCAGCCGTTGCGGTGTGAGGGAATCAACCGCCACGCGGTCCATGGTTCGCACGTCGTAGATGGCACTTTCCGGGTCGACGCTGCGGACCGCGCGGCGAACCGCTGGCACGAGGCTGACTGGCGGCAAATCCGACCGCACGATGAACTGCATCTGGGCCACGGGAGCCTGGGCGTCCAGAAGGTATATTTCAGGGAGCGTTGCGGCCCCCAGACCCTGGTTGCGCACGTCGCCGACGACTCCTACAACTTGGAGTCGCGCTCCGTCAGGGCTGCCCTCCCGGCCAAATGCGCCGACCACCTCTTGCCTCGGCCAGTAGCGCTTTGCCGCAGTTTCATCAATGACGATGGGCGCGGGATTGTCGTTGGTGTCTTCCTTGGTGAGCAGGCGGCCCTTCAAGAGCGGAATGCCCATCGTTTTGAAATAGCCGGGACTGACAATGACGATGCTTGCCGATCCTGCGAAGTCCTCTTTTTGGAATTTCCCTTCAGGATATAGCGATGTTGAAAAACAGCAACCAGCCAGAGGCAACTGATTGGCGAGCGCCGCGCTGCCGACGCCGGGAAGAGCTTCCAGGGCGGTTAGCAGCTCGTTCTGGTGTGCCAAGAATTCTTGTGTCGAGGAATATTTTTCGCCGGTGGCGTTGAGTTGAAAGGTGAGCAGATGGCTCGGATCAAAACCCGGCCAGGTGTGGCGCAACTTCTCGAGCTCGGAAATGAGAAGAACGCTCACGGAAAGCATCAAGAACGCAAAGGCGACCTCACCGATGACCAGCGACCGCGAGAGTCTGCGCCCCCGTGCGCCCGCCGAGGCGCGCACACCGTCGCCGAGGACTTCGTGCGGTTGCGTACGCAGAGCCTGCCAGAGCGGCGGAATTGCGGGCAGCACGGTCGTAAGGCAGGCCACGCCTGCAACAAAAAGCACCACGACGCCGTCCGTTGAGACTTCCTCGGCTCGAGGTATGTACTGGCTGGCCATCGACACGATCAGCCGCGTCAGGCCCACGCTGGCGATCAGACCGAGCGCGCCCGCGGCAAGTGAAATCATGCAGCCTTCGAAGATGAACTGCAGCGCGAGATCGGTCTTGCTTGCTCCGAGGGCGATGCGAACGGCAATCTCATGAGCACGGCCGACCGAACGCGCAACCAGAAGGCCGGCAACATTCGCGCACGTAACCAAAAGGAGCAAGGCCGCCGCGCCCAGAAACAGCAGCAGGTATGGACGAATCTCTTTGGCCACGAAATCCTGAAGACCAAACAATGTCGCGGTGTAGGAGACGCTATGACCGGGATTTTCTTTGACAATTTCGGCGGCAATGCGTTTCACGTCGTCCCTGGCCTGAGCAATAGTTACACCCGGTTTAAGACGCGCATAGCCCGCGTAGAAGGGAGGATCGCGCCGCTGTGCGGGATCGGTGGGAGGATTCACCGGGACCCACACGTCGTAATGAACGTCTGCGCTTGAGACGTTAACGATGGGAAGCTCGAACCAGGCCGGCATCACTCCGGCAACGGTGTACGATTGGCCGTTTAGCGTGATCGAGGTTCCGACCACGGCGCTGCCGGACCCGAGGCGCCTCCAAAGCCGCTCCGAGAGCACAGCGACATGCGGGCCGTCGGACTCCTCAAATAAATGGCCTAGAACTGGGCTCACGCCGACTTTATTGAGCAGGGAAGGCGTGACCTCAGCGCCATCCACGTGCTCGACGAGGCTGGGCGAAGAGAGATTAAAGTCGGAGCTGATGTTGTAGTAGCCGAAGACCTCGAAGCTGTGATTGCGCTGCTGATAATCGATCAAATCTGCGACGGATAAAGACGAATAGCCGTTAGCTTCGCTGCCTAGAGTGCTACCGCTGAAAAGGGCCACCCAGCGGTCGGGATGGCTGTACGGCAGGGGCTCGAGCAACACACTATTGACGACGGTGAAAATAGCGGTGGCGGAGCCGATCCCAACGGCAAGGGCGAGAATGGAAAGCAGGGCTACGCCCTTGGCGTTCTTCCAGGAGCGCCAGCTATGAGAGATCAGCCGCAGCACAGTTGCATCATACCCCCGTTCCAGCGAGGATCGCTGTTCGAGCTGTCTGGGTTTAGTTGTCTGGAGCGTGAGGCTTGGTTGGAGGCTCGAGGTGTTCGCTCATCCGGGCTTTTGAGCCATGGACGGACGAAGAGACTGTTCGACGGATTCCTTGCGCAACGGAAGGGATGCGATTCCATCAAATGCGTGATCATGCTGGGTTAATGGTAGGCTGTTGGGAGATGTCACGAACGAAGATTGATTTTGATACGGTGCGAGAAATCTGCCTCCGCTTACCCGGCGTGGAAGAATCCAAGGCTTGGGGTTCGCCCGCGCTCAAAGCCCGCGGCCAATGGCTGGCTGTCATTCCGACGCACAAATCGGCAGAGCCAAACTCGCTCGGCGTTCGCGTCGACTTCGAACGGCGCACGGAACTGCTCGAGTCCGCTCCCGACATCTACTACCTGAAAGACCACTACCAAAATTATCCAGTAGTCCTTGTCCGCTTAGAGCGCATCAGTCGGGAGGCGCTTGAAGGTCTCTTGCGGATGGCATGGCAGGTCGCGACTACGAAAAAGCCCAACCGCAGGTGATTTTCCGCTTTATTGCTTAAACCATTGCCGGGACCGGACCGCCCGCCCCTCACAAAGCTTGAATTCCCCTAAATTGCTTACAGATCAGGCACGGTGTCATCTTTGCCAGTCTTGCATTGGGGCCAATGGCGGGCTGGCGCCGGCCTTGGGCAGTCCGGAACCCAGGGGCCGCGGTCCTGCCGCCAACAGTTTACAAACTTCTGACAAATAAATTGACATTGCGCAGACAACCGCCGCCCTCCTTTTGTCTATGGTATGGCACATGGTGACTGCGACGCTGGAGCCGAGGTCTACGGCTGCTCGATCAGGGACATTTGTCCTGACAAGGATGTACACGGCAAGGGCCTTTCACACCGCAACGCCGCTGAACAACAGGATGGTCCCGGTCGCCGAGGGCCTTCGAGCAACCCACCCCGCTCGAGCCAACGCCAGCGCGGAACCGCATACCCCCGTAGTTGCTAGAGGTACGAACCGGTACCGCAGTGCTGCGGAGCGGAAAGGCCCCTCGAAGCTACCTCCTACGCCGCTGATACTGCGGAGTTGTGTTGCCCATCCAGAGCGACCTTCAGTAATGAGGGAGGTTGACTGTATTGCGGAATGACGTTTGTTGTTCTGCGGTTGGCGGCGAGCGGTTTAGGACTTACCGGCCAAGCGTCTCGAATTACCCATGGGATCCCGCATCGAGCTTTGCAGTCGATAGCCTCGGAAAGGGTAACAACATGAAAAAAGCAGGGGCCACCGCATTTCTGTGCTTCGCCGCACTGTTTCTTGGTGGGAGCCCGCGAGTTCAGGCGCAAACCTGGACGCTAACAGGCGACATGAACGCCTATCGCACTTTCCACACCACGACGCTGCTCAGTGACGGCGAGGTTCTGGTTGCGGGAGGTCGCGGGATTGGTAACTACAACCAGAGCACCGCGGAGTTGTATAACCCATCGGCTGGAACGTTTAGCTACACGGGGAGCCTGAACACGGGGCGCGTTTACCACGCCGCAGCGCTGCTCCCGAGCGGGGAAGTTCTGATCGCCGGCGGCCAGGATGTCGTGAACACGCGCATCAACTGCCTCTCGAGCGCGGAGCTGTATAACCCCTCAAAGGGAACGTTCACGTTTACCGGGAGCCTGAACACCGGGCTCTGTGCCCCGACCGCGACGCTGCTGAATACCGGGAAAGTGCTGATCCTAGGAGGCACCAACGCAGAACTCTACGATCCCGCTACCGGAGCGTTCAGCAATACGGGGAGCCCGAATGTCAGCCGCGCGCAGCACACCGCAACGCTGCTTTCCAATGGTGAGGTCCTCGTCGCGGGCGGCGCTGCGGGCACAGCGTATACGGCAACCGCGGAGTTGTACGATCCCGAGACCGGAACTTTCACTCTCACGGGAAGTATGCACACATCACGGGGAGAACACACCGCAACCTTGATGAACAATGGGGAAGTTCTGATTGCCGCCGGCATTACGTATATCGGCCCGGGATATCAGCTTCTCACCAGCGCGGAAGTTTATAACCCTTCTACAGGTAAGTTCACCGTTACGGGAAGCTTGAACCAGTATCGTGCGCAGCAGGTAGCAACGCTGCTGCCGAGCGGCGAGGTCCTGGTGGCAAGCGGCTACCCCACGATTACCGCCGAACTCTACAACCCTTCCAAGGGAACGTTCAAATTTACCGGAAGTTTGAACGTAGAGCGTGACCAGGGCGCAGGAATTGTGCTCTTGCCCGATGGTGTGGTTCTTGTGACTGGCGGCAACCTGCTTCGGGACGGCAAACCTTACTTCAAGAACTCGGCCGAGCTCTTTCACTGAGCGCACACAAAAACCGGGCCGACACGGATAAACACAGATGAGCATGGACCAAGCGCGTGATTGTTGTTTTCATCTGTGTTCGTCCGTGCGGCTTCCTTGAAATGGGTTGACAGAGCGGCCCTTACAGTTCACGGCGCAAGAGCTGGACTTCCAACTGTCGCGTAAGGACGACCAGCCCTCCCGGCCCCGGCCGCATAATCTTAGGGGTGTGTCAATGTGCCAACAAAACCGCGACTGTCGCATCATCGGTTTGGCGTCCGGCGGAAAATTCTTCAAGGGCGGAAAAGATCGCGTCGACGAGTTCGTCCGGGCGCAGCGCCTTGCTTTCGACCGCCGCCTTCATAATGCCGTCCACTCCCCATTCCTTGCCTGACCGGTTTACCGCTTCGATCACCCCATCCGTGTACGCGATGACGGTCTCGCCTGGATGCAGGTAAATGCCGCCCTCGTCGTACGTGGAATCGGCTAAGAGTCCGAGCGGGAGACCGCCCGTATCCAGCCAAGCGATGGAACGGTCTCGGCGAAGGACCATGGGGGAATTGTGGCCGGCGTTGGCATAGCGGAGCGTGTGCGTGCCAGCGTCGAAAACTCCATAGAATAATGTGGCGAATCGGTCGGGGAGGGACGTGGTGTGTAGCTGACGATTCACTGCACCGAGCACCGCCGCGGGTTCGTGGCCCACGAAGGAAGCCGCGGTGCGCATGGACGACTGCACATTCGCTATCATGAGCGCGGCGGGGAGGCTTTTGCCGGAGGCGTCTGCAACGGCGAAGGCCAACTGATCGTGGGGAAGCGACAAAAAGTCGAAACAGTCACCGCCCAGCGCGCGGAGCTGCTGGCAGCGAGCGGCGTAACTGATACCGGCGGCGGTAGATACGGCGTGATGCATAAAGCGCTGCTGGACGTCGCAGGCGGTAGCCCAGTCTTGACTTACGTCGACCACCATTGTGTCGGTCATTTTCTTCGTGCCTCTCTATATGAACGTCGGTCCAAGAACCGCAAAATCGACACGGCAGGAGTGCGAATTTCTTTGAAAAATCGCTGGGTGGGGATGTCGAGAACCGCTGGCGGGCTCCGACCTACCTATGAAAGCGTGCCAAGTACCGGCAGCCAAGGAGGTCGACCATGGCGAAAGGCTACAAAATCTCTCGCCGCCGTTTGATCGCTTCCGGGCTTTCCACGGCGACATTGGCGGCTGTGCCCAGTCGCTTCACAGCAGGCGCTAAGATGCAGAAAATCCAAGGAGATGAAATGACAGCCCTGACGCCGTACCTTTTGTTCGACGGGCCTTGCCATGAGGCAATGCAGTTTTACAAGTCCTGCTTCGGGGGACAGTTGACGGTCACGAAAGTGAAGGATTCTCCCGTGAAGGATGGGATGCCAACGGTCCAGCACGAAAAAGTCGTCCATGCGCGACTCATAAGCGGAAATGTGGAGATTGCGGCATCAGACTGGCTACGACCCGAGCAAACTCCAATTCGAGGCAACACCGTTTGCCTCTTCCTGAACGGAGGAACATTGCGAGAGTTGAAAGCTCTGTTCGAGAGGCTCTCCGAGGGTGCAGAAGTTACCGACCCTCTGAAAGAGCTGTTTTTTGGCACTTACGGCGCACTCAACGACAAGTTTGGCGTTCGTTGGATGTTTCAGACAGATAAGAAGGATTAGCAGCACGGCAAGGTGGTAAAGAAGCAGCACAGGAGCAAAAAACATGAAATACATTTTGCTGATGACCGGTACGAAAGCAGGCGCTGAAGGCTATCTTAAATGGTCTCAAAAGGATAGAGATGCGCACATGGCCGTCTTGCAGCGAATTGGTATGGAGTTGACCGCGTCAGGAGAGTTCGTCGCCACTCAGGGATTAGCCTTGCCGCAGGAGGCCAAGGTCGTGCGCGGTGAGACGGCCGGCATGCCGGTTACGGACGGCGTCTTCCCCGAGTCGAAGGAGTTTCTCCTGGGCTATTGGATCGTCGAGGTTTCCACGCCCGAGCGGGCTTACGCCATAGCGGGGCGTATTTCCTCAGCGGCGGGACCCGGAGGAGTGCCAACGAACATGCCCATCGAAGTGCGGCAGTTCGCGAGTTATCCGGGGTCGAAGTCCTAGTCGGGGAAATGCACGCTTGTGAAGCGGGAAATGAAAGGCCAGGAGCAGACGGATATGAAATTCATACTGATGATGACCGGAACAAAAGCCAATTTTGATGAATATGCGAAATGGTCGAAGGCAGACCTGGAGCGGAACGTCGCTTTCATGCGCACGTTCAGCAAGGAACTCAAGGATTCCGGCGTGTTTGTTGGCACCGAGGGCTTGGCGTGGCCGGGCCAGGCCAAGATCGTAAGAGCGGGACAGAACGGGGAGCCGATCACGGACGGCGTGTTCCCGGAGTCTAAGGAATTTCTCGCGGGGTATTGGATCATCGATGTGGAGAACCCTGAGCAAGCCTACAGAATTGCGGCGAAGGCTTCGGCGGCGCCGGGACCCGGAGGCAAGCCGGGGAGCATGCCCATCGAGGTACGCCAGGTTCTTGGGAGTCACGCTGATTTAGGACTCTGACACCTTAAATTTGCTGAGTGGAACGATGGCTGATCGTTTAGACGTCTTCAACGAGCGCCTGCTGCGGGAATTGGCGCCGCAGGTGCTCAGCCCGGTGGTGCGAAGATTTCGCGACTTCGCAGCGGCAGAGGACGCTGTGCAGGAAGCCCTGATCGCGGCTGCGGCGCAATGGCCTCGGGAGGGGCTGCCTGCCAATCCGCGCGCCTGGCTGATTCAGGTTGCCTCCCGGCGAATGACGGACCACATTCGAAGCGAGGTGGCGCGTCGGCACCGCGAGCAGGTCGCCGCGGAGGAGGCGGAGCGCCTGGCGCTGCCGGCTGACGCCGGGACGGATAGCGGCGAGGATGACAACCTAGTCTTGCTGTTCATGTGCTGCCATCCGGCTCTCACTCCATCCTCAGCGATCGCGTTGACGCTGCGGGCGGTTGGCGGCTTAACCACCGCGGAAATCGCAAACGCGTTTCTCGTGCCCGAGGCCACCATGGCGCAGCGCATCAGCCGGGCCAAGCAAAGCATCAAGGAGTCGGGGATTCCCTTCCAATTGCCGACTGCCGAGGGACGCGCGCAGCGCTTGCAAGCCGTGTTGCACGTGCTGTACCTGATCTTCAACGAGGGGTACACGAGCAGCGCTGGGCCAGCGTTGTGCCGGGCGGACCTGTCGGAGGAGGCCATACGTCTCACGCGGATTGTCTACGACCGGCAACCGGATAATACGGAGGTTTCGGGGCTGCTGGCGCTGATGCTATTGACCGATGCGCGAAGCCCAGCGCGAACCGGACCCAACGGCGAGCTGATCCCCCTGGCGCAACAGAACCGGGCGGTCTGGGACCGGCAGCAGATCGCTGAGGGAATCGCGCTCCTGTCGACTGCGCTGCCCAAGGGCTCGGTTGGACCGTACCAATTACAGGCCGCCATCGCGGCTGTGCATGACGAGGCGGCGTGCGCCGAGGATACCGACTGGCCGCAGATTCTGGCGCTCTACGAACTTCTGAAACGCATGTCCGATAATCCGATGATCATGTTGAACCACGCCATCGCCGCAGCCATGGTGCACGGACCAAATAAGGGGCTGGAATTGCTAAGCGTACTCGACTCCGATACCCGGCTTGCGGAGCGTCACCGTCTCGAAGCCGTTCGCGCCCATTTGCTGGAAATGACTGGCGATCACGAGGGGGCGATCACGCACTACCGCATTGCGGCCAGCCGCGCGACCAGCTTGCCCGAGCGGAATTACCTGATGATGCAAGCGGCCAGACTCAGCGACTTCCGATCCACCGATCCACGAAGCGCCTGATTACTATTAGTCGGTCGGGTGCTTTGCCGAGCTTCATCCTTGGCCCAGAGCTGGTTGCTGCTTGATTTAAGCAGTTCCACGGTACCTCCTAGGCGATTTCGGCCGATCCCATCTGCGCTGGCGCGAATGATGCACCATTTGACAGTAAGCACGTCGCTCCGATGTACTTTTTGCCAAAACCTGGGTGGCAGCTACACTTGATTCCGACATGCCAACTGATTCTTTTTTCGAATGGCTCACCAAGACCCCCTGGGCCAAAGCCATGAACGGACCGGAATGGGCGTTTCCGCTGGTAGAGAGTTTGCATTTCATCGGTTTTGCGCTGTCCGTTGGCACGATTGCAATCGTGGACCTGCGCCTTCTCGGAATCGCGATGCGACGACAGAGCGCCAGCGAGCTCGCGGCCGATCTTGATAAATGGACCTGGACTGGCCTCGCACTGATGTTAATCACCGGCCCGCTGATGTTCTCCGCCGATGCGGTGAACTATCACTACAACCCGGCGTTTCAGTTCAAGATGGTGTGCCTGTTGCTAGCCCTGGTGTTCTACTTCACGCTGCACCGCTATGCGACCCGCCCGACGACCCCGCGGCTTCTGGCGAACCTGGCCGGTGCAGTGTCGCTGGCCCTGTGGATCTGCGTGGTGGCGGGTGGAAGGATGATCGCGTTCGTGTGAGGAGAGCATGAACATCGTGTCCGTGCTCGAATGGGTGGAACGCGCGGGCCTGAGCACCGCGATCCGGGAGGGTGCGCTGCTCTATCCCATCATTGGTGGCTTTCACCTGCTGGCGATCGCGCTGTTCGGCGGGATGCTGGTGATGACGGACCTGCGTCTCTTGGGCTGGGCCATGCAGCGGCGCCCGGTTTCTGACGTCCTCGAGCAGTTCCGGGCTTGGAAACGCGCTGGTTTCGCACTGGTGGTCTCGAGCGGTCTGCTGCTGGCGTGGGCTGAACCGCTGAAGCTCTATCGGAGCCCATCGTTCTGGCGCAAGATGGCGCTCCTCGGATTGGTGGGTGTACATGCGCTGGTATTCCGCCGTGGGGTTTACGAAAACGCGAAGGCTTTGGACAGAGGACTCACCCTACGGGCCAAGCTGGCTGCCACCCTGTCACTGCTGCTGTGGGCGGGTCTGATCGTCACGGGCCGTCTCATTGCGTTTGACGCTTGACGGGCTCTGCCGACTCTGATAACTCTCGCCCACGAAACGCAGCGCGCGAGAACTGGAAATGAAAGCTACCTGGCTGTCAAACAGGTGCGCAGCTCTGGCTGCCGCCATAGCGGTGTTATTGTGGGCCTCGCCGGGGCTGGCGCATCACGCGTTTTCCGCGGAGTTCGATGCCAACAAGCCCGTTCACCTGGAAGGCGTTGTCACCAAAGTGGAATTCATCAATCCACACGCGTGGATCCATATAGACGTCGACGGCACGGACGGCAAGGTAAGCTCGTGGATGATCGAGGCCGGCAGCCCCAACGTGCTTCTTCGGCGCGGATTCACGAAGAACACCGTAGTGCCCGGAACTCGGGTGGTGGTGGACGGGTACCAGGCAAAGGACGGTTCATTGCGCGCCAATGGCCGCGATATCAGGTTGCCCGACGGGCGCAAGCTGTTTCTCGGCTCCTCCGGAACCGGCGCCCCTTACGATGAGAAGAAGTAGTTGCGCCGATCCGGGTGTAAAATGGCACCATCGGCGCACGAAACCTGTGGCGCAAAACGGGAGTGTCCCCGGGATCCGCAAAATGAGTCCGCTGGAAGCCTGCCGCTGGCTCGAAGGTACGCGCGGAAGCATCGCGCTTCACGAATCGATCTGGGTGTATCCAATCGTCGAGTCCGTACACGTCCTCACGCTTTGCTTGTTTCTTGGATTGACGGTTATGATCGATCTGCGACTGCTGGGAGCTGGTTTGTTAGAAACGCCGGTTTCAAAGGTCATCCGGCGTCTCGGGCCGTGGATGCTGGCCGGGTTCGCGGTCATGGTGGTGAGCGGAGCCCTGCTGTTTTACGCTGTTCCCGTCAAGACGTACTTAAATATCTTCTTCCGGTTGAAGATGACTTTCCTGCTCATGGCCGGTCTCAACGTCGCCGTATTTCACTTCACTACATCGCGCACCATGCCTCGATGGGACCTGGATAGGAAGCCGCCGCTCCGTGTTCGCCTGGCCGGGGGCGTGTCGCTCCTGCTGTGGGCGGCCGTCGCAGTCTGTGGGCGCATGATCGCCTACAACTGGTTCGACAAGATTCCTACTGCCCTTCCGCGGTGAAGCCTATGTCCGTCCTGGCGCTCTTCACCTGGTTCGAACAATCCTGGATCGGCGAAGGCATTCGCGCCTCTCGCTGGCTTTTCCCGGTGATCGAGTCCGTGCACCTTTTGGCGCTCGCGGTCATAGGCGGATCGGTGCTGGTGGTGAACCTCAGCCTTCTCGGTCTGGGTCTGGGGCGACGGTCGGCGGCCGAGCTTTGGCACGACACCTGGCCCTGGTTCGCGGGCAGCCTGGCTTTGATGCTCGGATCTGGCTTCCTGCTGTTCACTTCGGAAGCAGTGAAGCTTTACTATCACGAGGCCTTCTGGGTAAAGATGAGCGCACTACTGGCCTCCCTGGTATTCACGGCAACGGTCCAGCGCCGGACCGCCTTGGCGGATCCGGAGAGGGTGACAGCTTGGTGGAGTCGCACCGTCGGCCTGGTATCGCTGCTGCTCTGGTTCGTTGTTGGCGCGGCCGGAAGATGGATCGGGTTTTCCTGACCTGCCGCGCTTCATGCACATCTTAACCGCGTGCGGTGCAGATTCGGTCCTTCCGCCCGGCTGGTGAAGGAGTACTCGATGCGAAGGCGGTCTTTATTCTTGATTGTTGCAGCGGTACTTGCTCTTGAATCCTCCGCCACCAGGCCCGACGCCTGGCGCGCGCCACGCGGCGCCGATGGTCACGCCGACTTAAGCGGTATCTGGGAGGCCGTGAACACGGCCAACTGGGATCTCGAGGACCACTCGGCGCACGCTGGCACGATGTGGGAAACGGGTGCGATCGGCGCAGAACCCGCGGGCCTGGGAGTTGTCGAAGGAGGCTTGATTCCTTATCTTCCCTCGGCGCTCGAAACGAAGAAGACAAACTTCTCCAACCGGCGCACCAACGACCCGGAAGCCAAGTGTTATATGCCCGGCATCCCGCGCGCGAACTACATGCCCTACCCTTTTCAGATCGTGCAGTCGCCGAAAGGCATATTGTTCGTCTACGAATTCGCGAGCGCGAATCGCTTCGTCAACATGGGCAAGCCGGTCGAGGCGGTGTCCGATAGCTGGATGGGCACCAACAACGGGCGCTGGGAGGGAGACACGCTGGTGGTGGACGTGACCGGGCTGAACGGTCTGGCGTGGTTTGACCGCGCCGGAGACTTTGCCAGCGAGAATCTGCACGTCGTCGAGCGCTTCACGCGCACCGACCGCGACCACCTGCAGTACGAAGCCACCATCGAAGATAAGACAATCTTCAGCCGCCCGTGGAAGATCAGCATGCCGCTCTACCGTCGTGTGGAGAGTAACGCTCGGCTGTTGGAATTCAAGTGCGTGGAATTTGCCGAAGAGCTGATTTACGGCCAGTACAAGAAGAAGTGATCGACGGATCGGCCGCGGTGTTTGTGCTCCCCGCGGGGATCACTTTGCGGCCGCCTTTTCGGCGGCGCGGGCCTCGCTCAGGACATTCGCCATTGCATAGTTGCCCTCGTGGCAGGCGTACTCGAAAATCTGGTAACCGGGCTCGCGGGTTATGGGGAACGCGACGGTCCACGGAGCTGTGAAGATCTTTGGATCGTGCACGGTCACCTCATACTGGATGGCGCGGTCACTGGTGCGCTTGAATCGTTCGACCAGACGCAGATCATCGCCGTACTTGATGCCTTCTCCGTTTTCGCCGATGCCCAGCCGACCGCCAATGAAATTCGTTGTCTCGACCACGAG
>DATAIH010000051.1:0-12287 GCA_036262755.1 Candidatus Acidiferrum sp. | reverse complement strand
ACTTTGGCAATCAGATCGCCCAGGACCTCAAATGCCATGTTGCTGTAGCGGAAGTCCGTGCCGGGCGCAAAGATCAGCTTCTGATTGCTCAGGCTGCGGACGTAGCGCTCGAGTGCGCCATCATCGTATTGCGGCTTATCCCACTCGTAGTCCTCGACGTCAGGCATGCCAGAGGTATGGGTGACCACCTGACGCACGGTGATGGTCCGGTAGCGATCATCGGCGATACGGAAGTAAGGCAGGTATTGCACGACGGGCGCGTCGAGATTAACTTTGCCCGCCTCCACCAACTGCATGATAGACGTGGCCACGAATGTCTTTGTGATGGACGCCATATGGAACAGCGAGCGTGACGTGACGGGATCGTGCTCGTCAGCCAGATGTCTCACACCAAAGCCATGGGCGTAGACCAGCCGATCGTCCTGGATGACGCCGATAGCGAATCCCGGTATCTGCTGCTGGTGCACGAAGTCTTCAATCAGCGGCTGCAACTCATTACGGTAACGTTCAGATGGCGCCTGCGCGGCAACACGAACGCTGGCCATTGAGGCAGCAATCACGACGAAGCAAGCCAGAAGCTTGTTAGTCACGCTCGCGAAAGGCAGTAGTGATCGGGAAATCGCATTGGTTTTGATCATTGGAACCTCTCGGACCGTTTATGATCTTAAACGCCTTTGTGACCACCAACTAGGCCATCTGGTGGATGGTCGGCAATAGAGACATTGGCCCGAAACGGGCTTCTGGGAAATTAATCCTCCGTAGTCGCCTAGCGTTTACTGATCGACTGGTCCGGGTAAACTAACGCTAACCGCATGAAGGAATCTATCGGCTATATTCTTGCGAAACCATACCGGCGTACGACAATGCTTCCCGCGAGCTCGAGAATCGCTTGGGAAATTCGGCCTCGAGCCTGTGTGCAATTTCTTCGAGCGAAGCTCGCATCCATCAACTCGAGAGTTCTGCGGCGCAGGAGCCCTCGTCCGAGAGCTGAGGGATATAATCCGCCGCTGCCAGTTCTTACGTGTCGGCGGGATTTGCTATGGAGCGATGCTCACTCTGCTCGCAAGGATGTCATTGGATCAGCGCTGGTTGCGCGGCGCGCCGGAGGAAGATTGGCTAGCGTAGCCGTTACAATTGCCACTGTCCCCACTCCGATGAGCGTAATCGGATCCCGTGCGCTGACTCCGTACAATAGGCTATCGAGCACGCCCCCCAGCGCAAGGGCACACCCGAGCCCAATCGCCACACCAATCACCGTCATCAAGACACCCTGCGTCAGTAAGGCCCATCGTGCAGATCAGGGAAAACCGCTCTCCGATAATCCCGTTTAATCGGGCCTGACTTGGGACTTGTTCTGTGCTTTTGGTATCTTGAACAGTGGAGCAGCCACCAAGGACTACGCAAGATATGAATTGCCCAGGGTGCGGACTAATTAATCCCGGGACCGCGCAGCGTTGCGACTGCGGCTATGACTTCATCAACAAAAGCATCCAAGAGTCCTACCTCACTTCAACGCCTAATTCCGCACCAGCAAAAATTGCCATCGGTGCTCAGGTCGTGGCTCTGGTTCTGGCAGGTGCAGCGGTGATCTGGGGCTGCTGTATGGTCTATGTCGCCCTTTATCCTGGTGCCTCCGGCGAGTTCGGCGGCTTCTCCGGATTGTTTGCGGCGATGGTAGACATCCCGCTGGGTTTGGTGTCACTCGTGGTGGGTCTTGCGGTGAAGAAAAGCCCCCCGGTGCTGCGATGGACCTGCATCGTTCTGTCGGTCGCGGCACTTGCCCTGCCGTTCCTGACCAAAGCAGCGTGGCAAAGCCATTTCCGAGTCAAGTAGTGGGATTGGCGCTTGATCATGTTCTTGTTGCTGACGCGAGCTCAGGAGACATTGGAGGAAGTTATTCGTAGCGAAGGGCTACCATGGGGTCGACTGATGTTGCGCGGCGGGCGGGAATGTAGCAGGCCAGAAGCGCGACCAGAATGAGCAGGGCTGCAACCGCAAGAAACGTCAGCGGATCGTGCGCTGTCACGCCATAGAGCAGGTTCGCCATCAGTCGGCTCAATCCGAAAGCAGCAGCGATTCCGATGGTTACGCCCAGCAGCGCCAACTTCGTGCCTTGCCTCAAAACCATTTGCAGCACGTGTCCGTCCTGCGCTCCGAGCGCCAGGCGAATTCCAATTTCGCGTTTGCGTTGCGACACGGTGTAAGACATGACTCCGTAGATGCCGATGATTCCCAGCGCAAGGGCCATGGCTCCTGCAATTCCAAGCATCACCAAAGTAAACGAAGTCCGCGCGAGCGATTTGCCATACACTTCCTGCATCGTCCGCACGGAGGCTAGCGGCAAATTCGAATTGACCGACCATACCGCTTGCCTGACCTCGTTGAGAAAACTTTCTGTGCCGGCACGATCGCTTCGCATGACGAAGGTCACCGTCCGCGTGACCGGTACAAAAGGACCCTGCAACAGTGGAGGCCAGTAGACGATTTCCGGCGCCTTTTCTTGCACACCCTTGTCATGAACATCCTCGACCACTCCGATCACCTCGTTCCACGGCAAGTTCTGGAACTCGCGCACATGCTTTCCGATCGCCGCCGACGGTTCACCCCACAATTCGCGCGCCAAATTCTCGGAGACCAGCACCACTGGCCTGCGTCCATAGACTTCAGTCCAGGTTATTTCGCGTCCGGCAATTAATCTTGTCCCCGCCGTCTGCAAGGAACCGGGGGAAACATACTTGTACAGTCGCATTGGCGGGATTACGTTTTCGGCATAAACCTTATCTTCTGAGTAGACCTCGTCCCAAGCAGAATCGAAACCTTCCATCTGCATTTCGCTTATGAACGCGGCAGACTTCACGCCCGGAATCGCTGCCAGCTTATCGAGAATCGCGTTCTGCGTTCGCGTCACTCGTTCCGGTTCCCGGATCAGCGAATCTGGAATCGAGATTCGCATGAGCTGCAAATGCTGCGCGTCCGTGAACCCCGGCTCGACCGTTCGCAACGCTTCGAACGTACGAATCATCAACCCCGCACTCAC
Organism: Candidatus Acidiferrum sp.; assembly: GCA_036262755.1. GTDB lineage: Bacteria > Acidobacteriota > Terriglobia > Acidiferrales > UBA7541 > Acidiferrum. The sequence continues at coordinate 9,250 of DATAIH010000051.1, read as the reverse complement.
CAAAAGCACCAGAGCCATTGCCACCTGACCTACGACCAGCAGATTGCGCACCCGGTGGCGCTCCCGGCTCGCGCTGATCGTTCGTCCCACGCTCCGGAGAGCCAACGAAGTTCGTGGCCCCGCGTATTTCAACGCGGGAATCAACCCAAAAAGCAAACCGGAGAGCACCGAGAGAACTAAAGTGAATCCCAAAGTCCGCGCATCAATTGAGATTTCGTTCAAGCGAGGCAGATTCGCGGGACCGAGCAACACGAGAAAGCGCACGCCCGCATACGTCAAGCCAACACCAATGACTCCACCCATCAGGCCCAACATGACGCTTTCCACAAGAAGGACGCGTACGATTCGCGTCCAGCCCGCGCCAAGTGCTGAGCGAACGGCCAATTCCTGCTGCCGCGCCTCCACCCTCACCAGCATCAAATTTGCGACGTTTGCGCACGCGACCAGCATCACCAGGCCAATCGTTCCCATCACGACCCACAGCAACTCGCCCACGTTGCCGATCACTGCCTGTTTCAAAGGCCGAATCATGGGCGTGATTTTCCACTGTTCATAGATATGTGAATCCTGCCCCGGTCCGTTGGACCAGGAGTCCATCCAGATCGGCAGCATTCGCGTTATGTCCGCATTGGCCTCCGCAATCGTCGCGCCTGGCTTGAGCCGCGCGATTCCGCGGTATCCGAATCCCGCAAGAACCACCTTGCTCCGGTCGAATGCTAATGGTGCGACTACATCGAAATCCGCATCGACAAATCGAAACCCTTTCGGCATCACGCCGACGATTTCTCTTGGCTTTGAATCCACCATGATGTTTCGCCCAATCACCGCGCGGTCGCCGCCGAACCGCCTCTGCCAATACCCGTAGCTCAACACCGCCCTTTCGGGACCGTGTGGATCCTGCTCCGCCGCGGAGAACCAGCGGCCAACTTCCGGGGGAGTGCCAAGCGCCTGCAGCACTCCATCGCTTACGTAGACCAAGTGCACTTGTTCGGGCTCCGCAAGGCCGGTAACGTTCGCAGTGTCGGGGATCCATACTCCCAGCGATTGAAAGGTCCGGTTTTGTTCTGCGTAGGTGAAATACATCGAGGGGGAGAGGAGCAGGCCATTCTCGAAATCCGCAAGCCCTGCGCATCCTGGCGCGATCTGGTGAACCTCGACCAGTTCTTCGGCCTTCGGATAATGGAGCGGCTTCAGCAGCACGCTATTCACAACGCTGAAGACGGCGGCGTTCGCGCCGATTCCAATGGCGATCGTCAGCAAGCCGACGACGGTAAACAGCGGATTCTTGCGCAGCGTGCGCAGCCCGTAGCGCAGGTCCAAGAGAAAATCCTCAATGGATGGCCAGCGCCACACTTCGCGGCTGTTTTCTTCGATCAACCCCAGATTCCCAAATTCCCGCCTCGCGGACTGCGTCGCTTCTTCCCACGACATTCCGTCTGCAACTAACTCCTCGACCTTCTCGGCGAGGTGCGCCTCGATCTCTTCCGACAACTCACGGTACTGCTGCCGCCGTGAAAGTAATTGCTTCAGCCAGTTCACGATGATTCCCCCGGCGCTAAAACTCGTGTAATTCCGTCCAACATTTGCTCGAAGCTCGATACTTCGCGCTCCAAATGTTTGGCTCCGGCAGCAGTCAGTTTGTAAATTCGAACGCGGCGGTTTGTGGAAGAGACGCCCCACTCGGCCTTCACAAACTCCTCTTTAAGCAAGCGCTGGAGGGCCGGATACAACGAGCCTTCTTCAACCTGAAGCAAGTCTTGCGAAGTTCGTTTGATGTGCTGGACGAGCGCATAGCCGTGCATGGGCTGCCGTTTCAGCATTCGGAGAATCATCATCTCCAAGGCGCCGGGAAAGAGGTCACGTTGTGCTGCTTTTTTCATGCGGGCGGTTTCTTCTCTCAAATTTATAGGCTAGGTAGCTCAAGGCCTAGAGCAAAATAGTATGCAGCGCTCCTGTAGTCAAGGCAAATCAACGGGCAGGGTTAGTGTCGACGGCAATCTGGAAATTAAGCTAAACGCCAACCGCCTAGGCAATCTATCGGCTAAATTCTTGCGAGACCACACCGGCGTATGACAGTGCCTCCTGCCAGCTCGAGAATCGCTTGGCAAATTCGGCCACGAGCCTGTGTGCAATTTCTTCGAGCGAAGCTCTCCCATCCATCAACTCGAAAGTTCTGCGTCGGGACGAAGCATACTAGAAGAATTCTCCGACGCGTGAATTTGAGTCGCGACGAGCAGGCTCCAAGAGGACAGTCGTCTACTCTTACTCAATCGATTGTGGAAGAGTTGCCTGTCAATCGGCCGGAATTCCAGGAACGATACAATTTAAGACTTCAGCCCGCCCTTGGATTCTGTGCTCCTTGAAGTGTTGTAGCCATTAGTCGCAAACTTGCGGAATTGGTTGCAATCGATCGAGGTTTACTGCCCGGAAAGAGTAGGAGGACCAGATGTCGAACGCAGGCGCACAACCTCACGGCGTCATGGAAGGCAAAGGCTCATACAACAGGCATGCAAGACTGCCGGCGGGCGGTGCTGCTTTGGCCATGCCCCTTTTGGAGAAGGTATGCGGTGACCGGTAGAAGCCGGGAAGCCCTGGGGATGCTCGACAAATTGAATGAACTGTCGAAAAGGCAGTACGTTCCGCCGGTAGCTCAAGCTTTTGTCCACGGCGCTTTGGGCGACAAGAATAAGGCTTTCGATTGGCTCGAGAAGAGCTATGCGGACCGCAACATCGGGCTCGGGGGCGTTGATTTGAAATTGAACCCAAACTGGGATCCGCTGCGTTCCGACCCGCGCTTTGCCGATCTTGTCCGGCGCGTGAACCTGTAGCTTGATTCCTATGCAGCATGGGTCTGGCTTTTTCGCGATTCGCGTGCCGGTCTCGAGCTTCAGGAGCTGCAACTCGCTCGACATTTTTGCTCAGGTCACGCTAAAATTCGGGCATTATGCGAGTCGTTACACCTAAAGGAATTACTATCCGAGGTAGTACTTAGATCTGATCGGAGATGGCGCCCTACGCGGGGCGAGTTCACATCGACCTGGGAACTGGTGATGGTCGAGGTCCCTACCATTGGGCATCCCGCGAGCCTTCCCGTTTGTTTATTGCCGCTGATGCCAACGCTTCCGCCCTGACCGAAATAGCCTGGAGAGCGGGACGAAAAACGGTACGGGGCGGAATATCGAATCTCATCTGCATTGCCGAGCCTCTGGCTACCTTAGCCACCGAACTTACCGCGGCGGCCGATCGCATCACCATGATTTTGCCTTGGGGCAGTCTATTCAGAGCGGTTGCCGCGCCTGAGCTTGTTTCACTTCGCCACATCGCTCATCTCTGTCTCTCGGGCGCGAATGTTGAAATTGTTCTCTCCTATGACGAGCGTGATGCGCGCGAACGGGCTTCACTCCCGGCCGGCGGACTAAGTGAAGAGCACATCGCAACGCTGCCAGGCCTTTATCAACAAGCTGGGCTTCAAATTGTGGGTGCCGACCGATTTTTGCAAAGGGAGTTGGCTGACTACCAAACGACATGGGCCAAGCGGCTTGCCTTTGGCCGACCGCGAAAAGTCTGGCGCCTTCGAGCAAGGTATGCTGGCCAGTGAGGTTTCGTGGCAGCGCCGTTATGACCGGCCGGAGTGTGGGTGCGGGCGCGATCTGCCAACCATTACGAGCCATCCGGTGGATGCGGTTCGTGGCGCGCCGCATCTTGCGGCTCTAAAATCATGCGACAATGACTCGGAATGGAAATGGAGACTGAACGATTTCGCTTCGGTCTGTTCGAATTTGACGCCGCAAGTCTTGAGCTGCGCCGCGAGGGTGTGCTCGTCCGCCTGCAATCGCAGCCGGCCGAAGTGCTTGCGGTTCTCATCAAGCGTGCTGATGAAATCGTCTCAAGGGACGACCTGCGTAAGGCTGTCTGGGGTGACAAGACCTTCGTGGATTTCGAAGGTGGCCTAAACTTCTGCATCTCGCAGCTTCGCTCCGCATTACAAGACGATTCCGCGCGGCCGGTGTACATCCGAACGGTGCCGAAAAGCGGGTATCAGTTCATCGCTCCCGTCGAGCGCATCTCCACACCGCGGCCGGAGCAACCAAAGATCGAGGATGCGACGCGGGGGACCTTCGCTTGGCGAAAAGCAACTCTGGCGTTGGCGCTAGGTGCTTTGGCTGCCCTTGCTTTCTTTGGCTATCGTTTCCGGTCCGTCCAAAGCGCTAGCCGAGCGCCCATCCTGGCGGTGCTGCGTTTCGACAACGAAACGCCCGATCCTCGCTTCACGCAGTTTAGTGACGCGCTGACCGACAATGTGGTGGAGCAATTAACCTCGCAGAGCCGAGGTGCTTACCGCGTCATAGGCAATGCGCAGATCCTCAGGCTTCCGCGCGAGCAGCGCGATCTAAAAGCCATCGCTGTTTCCTTGCACGCTGGGTATGTTGTCCTGGGACAGGTGCAGACTAACGGCACCCAAGTCCGCATACTCGCCCATCTTATTCGCCTGTCGGACCAGACGCACATCTGGGTCGTACGGATGGATCGCCCGCTAGTAGATCCGCTGAGCTTTGAATCCGAAGCTGCCAGCAAGATCGCCGCGGAGTTCTCGGCGCTAATGTCCGCCGATCCGACCCGGGCGGCCTCATTCCCGTCTGCAAGTCGTTGAGTTACCTCGCGGATAGCGCCTAAGCTTTTTCTATTCTTCCAGAGCCGCCAACTCACTTGCTTGGGTTCGTGTGGTTCGCCATCGTGTCACTAAATTCCTGAAACGGGGGCATAGCTGCATGCTTAGGAGGGTAGCTTCGATGTTGAACGCCATATCAAGACGAAATCTGCTCAAAATTTCCTCAATGGGTTTTCCCGTCGGCACAATGAAACTCTCCGCGGCGCTGCTAGGGACCGAACGCTCGCGTCCGGAGAATGATCGCATGATTGTAAGTGACACCTTTCCAGCGCATCCGCCAGAGCTTGTGCGCGAAATGGTCACCGTTGCGCACTTTGATCTGGAACGGGTCAAGAAGCTGCTTGAGGCACGCCCATCACTTGCGCGTGCAGCATGGGACTGGGGCTTCGGCGATTGGGAGACGGCCTTGGGGGCCGCCTCTCACATGGGTAACCGGCCAATCGCCGAATATCTGATCTCACAAGGTGCACCACCAACGCTGTTTTCCGCCGCTATGTTCGGTCAACTCGAGACGGTGAAGGCTTTCTTGACCTCTGAGCCCGGCGTTCAACGCGTTCGCGGGCCTCACAGTATCAGTTTGCTTGCACACGCAAGAATGGGGGGCGAAGCCGCACGTCCGGTATTCGACTTCTTGAAATCCCTGCCAGACGCCGACACGGAGCCCCCGGTTCCTCTCACGGCCGAGGAAGCCGCAGCGCTTGTGGGGACATATGTCTTCGGCGCGGGTGTCACCCAGCAGGTGGATTTGACAGCGGACCTGAAGATGTATGCAAACAACAAGATGTACACGCACGCGCCTCAATTAAATTGGACGCGAAAGGGCACCATGACGCGTCCGCTGTTCCATGTCGGAAACCACAGGTTTTATCCAGCGGGGGCTCCGCTGGTTGGAATCCGCTTCACGGAAGCCGCCGATGGAATGCTGATGAACATCAGCGACGGAGAACTAGCCTTGTCTGCGCTGCGGAAACAGCAGTCGAAGGGCTGATGGGGAAGGGTCATCGGCGAATTGTCAGCAACTCTTCCCTAAAAGCCGCAGTAGACGGTTTGCCCGTAGTCCGTCCGCGATCGGCGACAAGCGCCAACGCGCTTCCAACTGCCCGCTACCTAGGTGCGGGATAACCGTGCCCGGTCATGGATCCGAGGTTATAATCTCGCCCGGGTATGTCGCTGATTCCTGGCACAAAACTTGCGCCGTATGAGATTGTCGCGCCGCTCGGAGCGGGCGGGATGGGCGAAGTCTGCCGCGCCAAGCGCCTGGGGCTTCGGAAGCGGAGAATTGTGGGTCAGAGACTTGGCGTCGAGTTTGAACGAGCCAGTGCTTGCCCGCTGCGACTATTCGAAATGCGAACGTGTTCCGCCAAGATTCGCATGGCCGGTTTACCGGGGGCACTGATGAACAAGACATTAGCGTTGGTGTTTTTGTTAGTGGGCTTCGCAAGTCCTGCGATGGCGCAAGGTGGCGAAGCGGCCGAAAAACAAACGATGCGCCCAGTGATACGCGGGCGACAGGCAGCTGTCTCGTCTATGAGACCGCAGGCGACCGAGGCAGCCCGCCGAATCCTCGAAGCCGGTGGCAATGCGTTCGACGCAGCAGTCGGGGGTCAAGCTGTTCTTGGGCTCACGGATTTCGCCGATAACGGGGTTGGCAGTGATGCTGTAGTGCTCGTGTATGTGACCCGAGAAAAGAAGGTCTATTCCGTTAACGCTGAACCACGCGCGCCTAAACTGGCGACCATCGAGTGGTATGAGAAAAACAATGGGGGCAAGATTCCCGAGAGTGATGGATTGCTTTCTGGTGGCCTTCCCGGCGTTGTTGACGCATGGTATGTCCTTCTTGACCGTTGGGGCACAATGAGCTTCGAGCAGGTGCTCCAGCCGGCAATCGAAATGGCCGAAAACGGATTCCCCCTCGGCGAATCGAGTGCCGAGGATATTGCCAGCACCAAGAAGATTCTCAAGTATCCGACCACGATGAAGGTGTACCTGCCGAATGGCAAATTGCCAAAGCCAGGTGAAATTTTTACTAACGCCGATCTGGCTCGTACGCTACGAAAGCTGGTTGCGGCCGAACAGGCGAACAAATCAAAGGGAAGGCACGAAGCGCTGAAAGCCGCCCGAGATCGCTTTTATAAAGGAGATATCGCGCGAGAACTGGCCTCGTTCTCTGAGGCGAACGGTGGTCTTTTCCGCTTCGACGATTTTGCTGAATATATGGCGGAAGTGGAAACGCCTGTTTCGACTGATTATCGCGGTTATCGAATCTACAAAAATCCTTCAGCCAGTCAAGGCCCCACGGAGCTGATTGCCCTGAACCTCCTAGAGAGTTTCGACCTGAAAGCTCTCGGGCACAATAGCCCCGATTTTCTTCACACCTGTGTCGAGGCGATGAAACTGGCAATGGCGGACCGCGAAAAATATCTTGGTGACCAGGACTTCATCAAAATCCCCTATGAGGGCTTGCTCTCGAAGGCCTACGCGCGCGAGCGCCGGAAGCTGATCGATCCGCAAAGGGCCTCGCTCGACCTGCGCCCCGGTTCCCCGGACGAGTTTCTGAGGAATGCGTCTCGAAGCACCCAACCCTTGAGGCGTGTTCTCAGTGGAAGTGCCAAGCACGATGGTGATACCAGCTACATCGCCGTCGTAGACAAAGACCGCAATATGGTGAGCTTCGAACCCAGCCTACACAGCGCATTTGGGACCGGGATCGTGATGGGAAGTACAGGCCTAATTCTTAACTGCCGCGGTGACTACTACTCGCTAGTCAGAGGCGAGGCTAATGCTCTTGCGCCGGGCAAGCGCCCGCGCAGCACGCTGCAAAGTACGCTGGTGATGAAAAACGACGAGCCCTACGCCATCCTGGGCAGTCCGGGCGGCGATGATCAGGTGATGCGTACGATGCAGACGCTCATCAACCTTGTGGATTTCGGCATGAATATCCAACAAGCGATTGAAGCGCCCCGTTGGGCTACGCGGAGTTTTCCCGCATCGCCCTTTCCGCATACCATGCATCCCGGCGATATGGCAGTCGAAGCGCGGATCCCCGAAGCTACTCGTCAGGCTCTCATCGCGCGAGGTCACAAGCTGCGGGTCCGGCCCGCGTGGTCCTTGGGCTCGAATGCAGGAATTGTTGTTGATTCGACCACGGGTGTTATCAGCGCCGGCGCGGATCCCCGGGTCGAGGCCTACGCGTGGGCCTGGTAGCCGCATAACGACCCAGTCAAAAGTGAGAGCTGTCTCTTTAGTCCTGAGACCTTGTATCTGAGTCGCATTGGCTGCTGCCGGATCGGCAATCCGGAGGCTGACCTTCTTCTTCTGGCCGGGTCAATTTGCGAGTCGCCCGTCACTCGAGCAGCTTGGGCGGGGAAGTAAGATCGCTAAACAAATCCAAGCATTTCAAGAACCCTTTTTGTTCGGTCTGGCTAGGGCCGCGATCAGTTCTTCCTGTTCTTGCCATAGTGCTCGCCAAAAAAGTCGCCGGGATTCCACGCCGGCGTTTCGTCCTTTTGGGCGACAAAGTATCCCACAAGAAAACTGTACCGTGCGAATTTCGCGCCGGATTCGAAATTGAGAGGCTGGCTCATGTCGTCCTGGGGCTTGTGATATACAGTTTCGCGCCACTTGGCCGCGATCTCCTGCGGCTTGATCCTCGGATCGCTTGACTTTCTGCCTGCGCTCGAGAAAAGCGAAGGTATTCCCTGCTTCACAAACGAATATTGATCGCTGCGAATGAAGAATACCTGCTCGGGTATAGGATCTGGGCTCACCTCGAGCTTCAACCGGGCCGCAGCTTCCTGAACGGCTGCGCGAAGAGTGGAATGCTCCGCACCGCGTGCAACGACGTCCTCGATTGGCCAAAGCAAAGCAGCACCATCCATGTTGATGTTGGCAACCAGGCTATCTTTCGCCACAGTCGGATGATGCGCAAAATAGTCTGAACCCAGTAGCCCCTCTTCTTCTCCCGTCACCGACACGAAGAGGATCGAGCGTCGTGGACGCGGTTTCATCCGGCTATAAGCTCGCGCAATTTCCAATAAGCAAGCCGACCCAGAGGCGTTGTCCATTGCGCCGTTATAGATTCTGTCTCCGTTCACCGGCTCGCCGATTCCAAGATGGTCCAAATGGGCGGTGTAGACGACAAACTGTTCTCGCAGTTTTGGGTCGCTGCCTGCCAGACGAGCCACCACGTTCGGGCTTTGGAGCTCTTCGTGTTTCGATACGATCCTCATTTTGGCGATGACTGGCAGAGCAAAGGATCCCGGTATTCCTTTTTCGGCTTCCCCATAGACTTCTGCCGGAGACCTGCCGCTGCCTTCAAGCAGCTTGGCGGTCGCCTCCAAACTCAATGCCGCCGCTGCGCGCAGCTGAGGAAAGTAATCGTTCGGTTGACCTTGAGCGTCCAGCCATCGCATCCCCGGAAATGTCAGGTCGCGCACCCGTTCCTTAAAAGGGTAGAGACGTTCGAGGGTAGGGCTATTGAGTAGGAGTGTTCCCACGGCGCCGTGTGCCGCTGCGTTTTCTGCCTTAACTACACCAGAACTATAGTGGGCCCGCATCGTGGCCTCGAATCTGGCCGGGGCC
>DATAIH010000050.1:0-9111 GCA_036262755.1 Candidatus Acidiferrum sp. | reverse complement strand
CACCACCTCGATACGATTTTTCTCGGTGCCCCAACATCCACCGACGAGAGACTCGCGAAGATCGCGAACTGTACCTCGGGTTTCCTGTATCTCATTTCCCGCACTGGCGTCACGGGCGCAAAGGACGCTCTTCCAGACGACCTTCCCACGCTGCTGCGTCGGGCCCGGACGGCTACACAACTCCCGCTCGCCGTGGGCTTCGGGATTTCGCTTCCGGTACACGTTGCCGTTCTCGGCGGCCTTGCCGATGCCGCGGTCGTCGGCTCCGCGCTTGTTTCGGAGATCGACGACGCGACCAAGTCCGGCGCGTCAGCGAGCGCCATCGATGCTGCGGCTTCGGCCCTCCGTCGAAAACTTCGCACCTTGAAGCAGGCTGCCCGCCACGGCGTTTCCCGCCGGGAGGTTGCGCCGTGAACGGGAGAGTTCCGGCCTTTCTCGGTTGGCGATGGCGAGGGTCTTTGCCATGAACCTTGCCGATTGGCGCCGCCGCATCGACGAAATCGACAAAAAGCTCGTCGAACTGCTCAACGAACGCTCGCGCTGCGCGCTCGAAATCGGCAAGCTCAAGCAGGCGGCGAATATCCCGCTCTATCAGCCGGAACGCGAACTCGAAGTGCTGGCCAACGCGGAGAACAACAATTCGGGCCCGCTGACCGATGCCGCGATCCGCCGGCTGTTCGAGCGCATCATCGACGAAGCGCGCGCCGCCGAACGCGACGCCATGGATTCCGACGGCGCACACGGCAAGAAAGCGAATGAATGACCGGTTTTCCGAGCCTGAGTTAGAAAGAATTCAAGAGCGCCGGGATTTTCGGTCTCCATCGAAAACGTAGCTTCGATGGAAGGCCAGAGTGGAAGGGAGCAGGAAAACCCTATGGTCATTGTGATGCAAGAAGGGGCCACGGAAGCGCAGATCCAGCACGTCATCGACCGCCTCGTTGCCCACGGCTTCAATGTCCACCGCTCGACGGGTGAGTCGCACACCGTGCTTGGCGCCGTCGGCGTGCACCGCGACTTCGACCATCGCGATTTCGAATTGCTCGACGGAGTGCGCGAGGTCATGCGCATCACGCAGCCTTTCAAATTAGCCAGCCGACAGTTCCGGCCGGAAGGCACCATCGTCGATCTTGGCCGTGGCGTCAAAATCGGCGGCCCGGAAGTGGTGGTTGCGGCCGGCCCCTGCTCGGTCGAATCGCGCGAGCAGATTTTCTCGGTCGCGGAGTGCGTCGCGAAAGCGGGCGCAAAAATTCTTCGCGGCGGCGCTTTCAAACCTCGCACGTCTCCGTACGCGTTTCAGGGAATGGGCGAGCCCGGCCTGAAGCTCATGCGCGAGGCCGGCGACAAATTCCGTCTTTTCACGGTCAGCGAAGTTATGGACCCGTCGCAGATCCAGATGATGATGCAGTACGTGGATATGTTCCAGGTGGGCGCGCGCAACATGCAGAACTACTATCTCCTTCGCGCGCTCGGCGAAATCCGCAAGCCGGTGCTGCTCAAGCGCGGTCTTTCCGCCACCATGGAAGAGCTGCTGCTCAGCGCCGAGTACATTCTCTCCGGCGGCAACTACAACGTGGTGCTCTGCGAGCGCGGCATCCGCACGTTCGAAACATATACGCGCAACACGCTCGACATCGCCGCCATCCCGGTCATCAAAAAGCTCTCGCATCTGCCCATGCTGGCCGATCCGTCGCACGGGACCGGCCGCCGCGACAAGGTTCCGCCGATGGCCCGTGCCGCGGTGGCTGCCGGCGCCGACGGGCTGCTCATCGAAGTTCACAATGATCCCGACCGCGCGCTTTCCGACGGCGCGCAGTCGCTCGAACCGTCCGCATTCACGCAATTGATGGCCGAGCTTCGCATTATCGCTCCTGCCATCGGCCGGCGGGTTGCCTGACCATGTCGTCAGGCCACCTCATTTCCGGCGTCACCATCCTTGGTACGGGACTCATCGGCGGCTCTTTTGGCCTGGCTCTCCGCAAATACACCACGGACATTTGCGTTTCCGGCTGGGATCGACCCGAGACCGTCCGCGAAGCGCGGTCTCGAGCCGCGATTGACCAGTCTTTCTCCGGTGAACTCGCTCCGGCGCTCGAGAGCTCCGACCTGATCTATATCGCCCTGCCCATTGCTGCGACCATTGATCTTCTTCCGGAAATCGCACGTCGTGCACCCGCGCACGCGCTCATCACCGACGCGTGCAGCACCAAGGTGCGCATCACCCAGGCCGCTTCCGAACACTTTTCGAACGAAAATGGCCCGCTTTTCCTCGGGGGTCACCCCATGGCCGGCCGCGAACTCTCGGGTATCGCCCACGCCGATGCCGACCTCTTCCGCGGTAACACCTACGCGCTCGTAGCCGAATCGCCTATGCGGGAAAATCCGCGGGTCTCCGCCTTTGTGAAAATTCTGGAAAAGATCGGCGCGCGCCCGCTTTGGCTCGGCGCGCCGCAGCATGACTACGCCGTCGGCCTCTCCTCGCATCTTCCACAGCTCGCGGCCGTCGCGCTGGCCGGGTTTCTCTACGACCGCCTCGACGAAAACGGCCTGCCGATCACACTGGCTGGCCCTGGCCTCCGCGATTCGCTGCGCCTGGCGGGCAGCTCCTACTCGACCTGGCGCGACATCGTGCTCACCAATCAGGAAGTCCTCTCCGCCGCGCTCGATCTGTTCGCGCGCCGCCTCGACGATCTTCGCGAGCGGCTGGCCTCCCGCGAACTCGAAGCCGACTTTGACGCCGCCAATGAACTCTACAAGCTCCTCCGCGGGCTCTAGGGTTGCCCTGTTAAGCAGGAGCTTCTGCGATCGATTCAACAAGCCGACTTGTCATTACCGATGCATGTGCTGGGTAGCCCATATCTAGGAGCGGCAATCTGCGGGAACAGGAATTGCTGACGGAAAAGTTGAAGCAGATTGAGAAGGCGGCCTTATCAGCATAGCTGCGGATCCTGACTGAGGTTCTCAAGGCAGTTGCAGGTCGAGCGCGTAGACTTCTTCGTTGCTCACGTCGCGAACGAGAAGCGGAGAACCGTCCGGTGTCATGCCGGACCACGGACCAAATTGACCGTAATAGCGGCGAACGTTGCTGATGTTTACGATGGTTTCCAGGCGCAGGTCGGAGAGACGCAGCCGGTAGAAAGCGGACGTTTCACCCTCGAAGGTGTCGAAAAGCACGTTCTCGCTATCCGCCGTCCATTCCATATAGCCGATAGGTCCCAGGCCCTTGGCCACCACGTTCCATTTTTTCGTTGCAAATTCATAGACAAGAAGATCGCTATAGTCGGCGTGCGAGGCCAGCAGGAAACGCCCGTCGGGAGACCAACGCGGACAGCAAATGCCGTCGGTGCCCGCAAGAGGAGTACTCCGGCGCGAGGCGACATCCAGGAGTTGAATGGAATAGATCTGCTTGCTGCCGGCCTGCCGCATCTGGCCGTAGGCCAGAGCGGCCCCATCGGGTGACCACGTGGCATCCAAATCGGCGACGGCGCCGTTGGTGATTTGTTGCGCGGGTCCTCCGGCGGAAGGTAGCAAAAAAATATTCCACGGGTGGCCCGGGCGAGCACCAGAAAAAGCAATGAGCTTGCCGTTGGGCGACCAATGAGGCAGGTAGGCGCGCAGAGACGGCCCGGTTAGCTGCGCGGCATCGGTGCCGTCGAGCTTGGAGCGCCACAAGGTTGCTTCCGGGTATTTGATGTACACCAGCGAGAGGGCATCCCTTGAGCCTTCCACATCGCCCGCCGAGATGCCCCCCAGAAACGGCACGAACTCTCCGGCGGACGCATCGTAACGGACCAGTTCTCCTCTGGGTTGCGCCGCGGTCACGATCAGCTTCTTGCCGTCCCGGGTAGGCATGCCTATGTAGTAGTTAGGCGGCCCCGTGGTGAGCTGAACCGGTGCGGCTGGACCCCAACTCCAAAAGGGGCGGTGCTCCCGTTGGACCCAGATCCTGCTCCCGCCATTGTGATTGGTTTCAAAAAAGTAGTAGCGGCCATCGGGGGACCACCGACCGCAACACCTGGATGGAAAATCGGTCAGGTTGGTCAGGATTTGGTGAAGGCCGGTGCCATCAGCTCGGGCTTCCCATAGGGAACTGTCCAAGGTCATCATGTCGCCGACCGTAAACCGAAACCGCGAGCCGTCCGGAGAAAAGCGCAAGTTGTAAGCATGGCCGGTCACGGAAAGGAGCTTACGTTGATGGGAACCATCTCCGTCCGCCATAAAGACGTCGTTATCCTTGCCGTAGATCAGTTTTCCTTTGGGAGCCCAAGCAGCGTCAAGGCAGTCTGTTACATCCAGATTCTGCAGCGAGCCCGAGGCTAGGTCCATCAACTTAAGCTGACTAGCGCCTTTGATCCCGTCTTTTGACGTGATCAGCAGCAGCTTATTGCCGTCGGGAGAGATATCGGCGAGGTACAAACCCCGGTTTGAGGAATCGAGAAAAACGGGGGGACCGCCCGCAGCCGGAACCTTGACCAGCGCGACCCGGTCAGAGAGTTGTTCGTTGAAGTAGATTTGCTCGCCGGCGGCGTTGAGGTTGCCCTTGGCAATCCCGTCAAAGGTAAGCTGGGTAGAATCGGTAATCCGGGGCAGCGGCGCAGGCGACTGCATGGCGACGGTGAGGCCGCCAAGGACTGCGGCACCCAACAATCCGGCGGCGAAAACGAGACGTGACTGTAGAGGTCGAGCGGCAGTCGTTGGGTGGCCGGGAGACGCAAAGGGCGCTGGCAGCGCTTTGCCGTTGCCCACAGCCTGAACGGGAGCCAGAAAGCGGTAGCCGCGGCGCGGAACCGTTTCGATGAACACGGGAGTCTCCGCGGAGTCGCCCAACGCATCGCGTAGACGCCGGATCGCGGTGTTCAGGCTGGTATCAAAATCCACAAAGGTGTCGGACGGCCACAACGCGGCGTGCAGTTCTTCCCGCGTAACCAGGGTACCGGCCCCGTCCAGGAGCCTCTGAAGAATCAGGAAGGGTTGCTCCTGCAAGCGGACCTTGAACCCGTTCCGGCGAAGCTCTCCCGAGCGCGCGTCGAGCTCGAACGCGCCAAAGCGGTAGTGCATGGCGTTCCTCCCGACCGGCGTGGTCTCCGAATTGTCTGACACAAGTGCCCCGATGCTTACATAGACGAAGAAAGGGCCAAATTTGTTTAATGGCGGCCATGTCAGAAGAGTCTGCAACCCCCAACCCGTCTGCACATTAGCTTGTCAGAAAGGTACCAGGAAGGGGTCAGACCCCCGCCATGGAACTCGACGAATAGCCGCGCGAGGTTCGATGCCACCGGAACACCGGTCTAGGTGGCACCGTGAGAACCAATGGGTCGTGGATAGGGTTTCTGTGTATAGCGGCGCTGCTATTCGCACACGCCATTGGTTTCGGGCGAGCGCCGGGAGATGCTGTTCGTCCGAAACTCCCCATTTCGGAACTCCCGATCCAGGTGTACCAGGGGTACTTAACCGTGACGGAAGGAAGCATCGGACCAATGCACTCCTTGAAGTTCGCGCTGGACACGGGAACGTCGCACACCGTAGTGGATAAGAGAATTGCGGAGGCGTTGGGCCTGCGGCGCCAACCCGCACAGGCCTTCGGGATCGGCTCCACCGTCCATCTGGATTCGGCGGAATTACCGGAAATCGACTTCGGCCCGAAGAGCGCAACGAAGTTCGACGTCCTTGTGGCCGACCTTCGTGGCTTTGAAACCATGGGCGTGAGGGTCGACGCGGTTATTGGGTTGGACCTTCTTGAGAGAGAAAGCTTCTGCCTGGACTTTGCCAGAAAACGAATTGTGTTTGGCGCAATAACGGATACCGCGCGAAGCGTTCCACTGGTTGCCGATCGTGGCTCCCTGAAGGTGGCACTGGACGTGGGCGGACATCTGGTGTGGATGCTCGTCGATACCGGTGCCTCGGGTGTCATGTTCTATGAGGACGATCTCAAGAACCTGTCCACCAGCTACAAGACGCTGTCGCGAGCGCCGCTGCGAACTGCGAGCGGGTATGTCGATGCCCGAGCCGCGATTGTGCCGCGGCTGCGGTTGGGGACGCTGGATCTGGATAGGCGCGTCCGTCTAATGGTGAGCCCAGAAACACAGAACATGCTCCACGTCGCCGGCTACATCGGGCTGGACGCGTTGGGCGCAAAGGAGATTGGTTTTGATTTCGAGAACGGCCGATTGCGATGGAATTAGTTTCGGTCCAGCAGATCCGCCTATGGTTGCGGACATAATTGCAACGGCTATATTCAGTGCGGACTTACTCACGACTATGGACAGACGATGCGCATCGACCGACAACCCTCCTCGCGTTCGCCGCAATTGGTAAACCATCGAGGGGACACCGGGACGTCTCTAACGTCACTCCGCCCGAAGAACGCTCATGAGCTCGATCGAAGCTGCACGCCGTGCGGGCAGCAACGAAGCCAGCCAAGCGAGCAGCAGTACGAAAACGACGGCCAGGGTTAGCACCAGCGGATCGAAGGGACTCACACTAAACAGGAAAGAGCCCAGCAGCCGGGAAGCCGCAGCCGCGCCTATCAGGCCGATCGCGCAGCCGGGAATAGCCACCTTCGCCGCGGACGCAAAGACGAGGCGCAGGATGCCGGCTCGTTGCGACCCTAGGGCCATGCGGATGGCCATCTCTTGTGTCCGCAGAGCAGCCGAGAAGGCGATGACGCTGTACAAACCGAGCGCAGCCAGTAGCACCGCCGCCATGGCAAAGGCAGAGATGACTACGGTGTTGAAGCGGCGCGGAGCTTCGCTCTTGGAAACGGCGCGTTCCATGCTTTGCACCTGAGCGAGGGGCAACTGAGGGTCAATCGAGCGGACTATCGCACGCATGGCATTTGCCATTTGCTCGGGCTCGCTTGCGGTGCGCACGATGACCGAGCCTCCATTTCCATTCAAGTCTGTGGGAGAGCCGAAGGGGCCTATGGACTTCTCATACTGTGCGACGGGCATGTAGTACTGTTGTTTGCCTGGTTCGTCGGGTGATGCCTCCTTTACATCCGCAACTTCACCAACGACCGTTGCCCACGGTATCTTCGCTTCTTGCAACCCTAGGCGGAGACGCTTGCCCACCGGGTCTAAACCAGGCCAGCAGTGCTCTGCGAGCTTGTGGTTAACGATCGCGACCAGTTGCGCGTCCGCTGTGTCCGCTGGGGTGAAATAACGCCCAGAGAGGAGCGCAACACCGATCGCCTCGAGATACTCACCATCCACCGACACCTGCGTAGCGAGATTCATGTCGGCGCCCTTCAGGGCGACACAGCCTTCCGCGTCGATTACCGTACTGCTGTTGCCGCCCGAAGCCGGCAGAAACGAGGTCAGCCCCGCAAACTTCACACCGGGGAGCTGCCGAAGACGGCGAATCAGTTCGTGATTGAACTCGTCCACCGCTGGTTGGGTTGCGTATTGTTTTAGCGGCAAAGAGTAGGAAGCCGTGAGGACGTGGTCGGGCCGGAAGCCGAGATCGACGGAAAGCATCTTCTCAAAGCTCCGGAGCAACAATCCGGAAGCGGCCAACAGCACCAGCGCGACGGCGATCTCGGCAGTTACCAGCGCGGAGCGAAGCCACACGTGCCCCGCACCCACTGTGCCCGTGCGCCCCCCTTCCTTAAGGGTCTCGTTGACGTTCGTCCGCAAGGCGGCGAAGGCAGGAGCCAGTCCGCAAACGATGCCGGTCAGCACCGAGAGCGCGATTGCGAACAGCACCACCCGCCCGTCGAGTCTGATTTCCTGAATACGAGGCAGCGTTTCAGGCAGCAGGCTCACGCCCACTCGCAGTGCGATACCCGCCAGAACCACGCCGAACACGCCTCCGGTGATACTCAACAAGAGGCTTTCGAGTATCGCCTCGCGCAGCAGCGTACCTGTGGGCGCTCCCAGGGCCATCTGTAGCGCGATCTGGCGTCGACGACGGATGCCGCGGACCAGCAACAGTCCAGCAAGGTTGGCACAGGCAATCAGCAGCACAAACATGGTGGCCACAAACAGTGTCCGTACGAGTCGGCGTGCCTGCCGAACGGTCTGTTCATGGAGAGAGCGCACCACCGCCTGAATGTGCATGTTGGACATGAACCCGGGGTAGTTGCGCATCGTTTCCAGGGCAACGCGCTCCGCATCGCTCTGAGCCTGCAATACCGTAATTCCCGCCTTAAGCCGACCCACCATGGCGAAGTTCCAGGACGCCGCTCCGGTCGTCAGTTCCTGTTCGGTGAGACTCATGGGAACCCACAGCTCACTGTTGTTCAGGTGTCCGGGCACCAGGGGAAACTCAAAATCTCTAGGCATTACACCGATCACAATGTAGGGCTTGCGATCGAGTAAAATCTTGGCTCCCAAGACGTGCGCATCGCCGCCGAGCCGGTTCCGCCAGAGCGTGTAACTGACGACCGCTACCTGCTCGTATCGGTCATCCTCCTGCTGCGTAAAGAATCGGCCCATCAGAGGGGCGACCCCAAGGGCTGGAAACACCCCGGCTGACATCCGGGCCGCATTCACCTGCGCCGGCTCTCCGATACCGGACAGTTCGTAACCGAACGATTGATATCCACCAAGAGCCTCGAAGCTGTGCGTGTCCTGCGTGTAGGCGCGAATATCCGGGGCCGTGACGCCGGGCTCGCCGTTGGCCTCTCGCAGGGCGTCAGCCAGAACTACCACCCTTTCGGGATGCGGGAATGGCAACGGACGCAGCAGCACGCCTTCCACGATAGAGAAAATGGCGGTTGTGGCTCCGATTCCCAGCACGAGCATCAGCACGGCCGCGGTCGCGAAGCCGCCGGACTTCGCCAAATGACGAAGAGGAATTCGTAGTTCATGCAGAAACATGTGTGTTAGTTCCTTAACCGAATACGCAGGCCGGACCAGGCAGCGGCCCTCTTGCTTGAATACGAGTCAGGCTAAGTAATTGTTCCGCGACGATTTCTACCGGGCTGAAGCGGCTGACCGAGTTCTCGCCGAGTCGTTGGGAACTGCGAAGGGTTATTCGTATCTTGACCGGCCAATTAATCCTCAATTTAGCTTTGTTTTGAGGGTCTGCAGTTGGGAAAGGACTTTGAGAAGGCGCTTGTCGAGGCGCAGCAATCGAGAGCGGGTTTTCTCATCACCGCGTTGGCGGCGGTAC
>DATAIH010000049.1:0-5900 GCA_036262755.1 Candidatus Acidiferrum sp. | reverse complement strand
ACGTGCGATTCCGCCGGTCTTTGAATCAAGAGGCTTTCGCCATTCATCGAAAGCTGCGCAAGGCTAACACAAGATTTCCCGTGGGACAGCTCTGAGAAAATCTGAGAAAATCTGAGAGAATTCACAATTTCGGGACCGATGGTTTAAGAGCCTGCAGCCACAACGAACGCGGCTTCCCGGAGACCCGGCGCAGGCGAGCGATGCGGGCGAGTCTGCTACAATCTTCCCCGGGCAAGGCATGCCGACGAGCGGACTTTTTTCCCGAAATCTCAAAAAGGCGTTTCCCCTGGCGATGCGCGGGGAAGGCTGCTGGATTGTGGATGAAAGCGGCCGCCGCTTTCTGGACGCTGCGGGCCAGGCTGCGGTGGTGACCATCGGCCACGGCGTTGCGGAAATCGGGCAGGCGATGGCGGAACAAGCCGCGCAAATCGCCTTCGCGCACACGTCGCAATTCCACACGGAGCCCGCCGAGAAACTCGCGGCGCGGCTGCTGGCGCTGGCGCCGGCGAAATTCCGCAACGGCGGGCGCGTTTATTTCACTTCGGGCGGCTCGGAAGCGACGGAGACGGCCATCAAGTTGGTGCGCCAGTATCACGTGGAAGTCGGCAAGCCGGAGCGCTACCGCGTGGTGTCGCGGCGGCAAAGCTATCACGGGAGCACGCTCGGGGCCATGAGCGTCAGTGGAAACGTGGCGCGGCGCGCGCCATACGCTCCGTTGATACCCGAGTGGGGACACATCGCTCCGTGCTTCTGCTATCACTGCCCGTTCGGGAAAACGTTCCCGCAATGCGAGATAGCGTGCGCAGAGGATCTCCAGACGTTTGTACGCGAGCATCAGACGGAGACAGCGGCGGCGTTCATTTTCGAGCCCGTGGCTGGCGCAACCCTCGGCGCCGCGGTTCCTCCAGAAGGTTATGCCCAGCGGATCGCGGAGATCTGTCGCAAGAACAGCATCCTGTTGATTGCAGATGAAGTCATGACGGGAATGGGCCGCACCGGCAAGCCTTTTGCGGTGCAACATTGGGGCATTGACCCGGACATCATTTTGGTTGGCAAGGGAGTCGCCAGCGGATATGCGCCGCTTGGCGGTGTTCTGGCCTCGGCGCGGGTGGTGGAAGCGATCGGGGCGGGGTCGGGCGCGTTCATGCACGGCTTTACCTATCAGGCGCATCCCGTGTGCACGACGGCGGGCAACGCGGTTTTGGATTATCTGGAAGCGCACGAGCTCTTCGAACGCGTGAGGCCCGCGGGAAAACATTTGCGCGAGGCGCTGGCTCCGGTGGAAAAACATCCGCACGTTGGCGACATTCGAGGGCTGGGACTGCTGCTCGGGGTGGAATTCCTGAAGAACAAAGCCACGCGCGAACCTTTCTTGAAGTCGGACAATATTGCGGAAAAGGTCCGGCTAGCGGCACTGGCGGAAGGCGTGCTGACCTATCCGATGCAGGGCTGCGTCGATGGGCACCGCGGCGATCATCTCCTGCTCGCGCCACCGTTCACCATTTCCGAGGAAGAATGCCAGCTTGTCGAGAACGCGCTGTCTGCGGCGCTCAAAAAAGTCTTTCCATCGTGATGCGACCCATTGTTTGCGCGGCTTGCGGAGAACAAACCCTTTGACGCGAAAATTCTTATTGACAGCGCCTGGCTGTTCCGCCGCGGCGCTGACTCTCTCGGCGCTTCTTTTTGCCCAGCAACAGAAGACTCCTTCCACGCCGATTCTAGGTTTCACCCTGACGCATGCGATGGCGGAGCACAAGCTTGAAACGGAGTTTCAAGCAATCCCTTCGCCGGAGAGGGCGCGAGAGTGGCACAGGAGGTTTACGGCGGAGCCCCACCCGGCGGCGTCCGAGCGCAACAACCAGCTTGCCGATTTCATCGCGGACGACTGGCGGAAGCAGGGCTGGGAAGACGTGTCGCTGCGGCGTTACGACGTGCTGCATTCGCGCCCACGCAGCGTATCGCTGGAAATGACCGCGCCTGTGCGTTACACGGCATCGCTGCGCGAGGAGCCCGTCGATGTGGATCCGGATACGAGGAATTCCGAAGTTTCCGGAGCTTATTTTGGATATGCGGCTTCGGGCGAGGTCACCGCAGAAGTGGTCTACGCGCACAGCGGAAATCCGGAAGACTACGATGTGTTGCGCACATACGGCATCAGCGTCAAAGGAAAAATTGTGCTGGTGCGATACTCGAATCCGTATAGCTATCGTGGGTTTAAGGCGCTGACCGCGGAGCGCGAAGGCGCAGCGGCGCTGCTGATTTATTCCGATCCCGCGGAAGACGGCTTCGCGCGCGGCAAAGTTTTCCCGGACGGACCGTGGGGACCGGAGAGCCACATTCAGCGCGGAGCAATTACTTACGATTATATTGTGCCGGGCGATCCCACAACGCCGGGATGGGCGTCCGTTCCCGGCGCGAGGCACATCAGGCCGGAAGAGGCGCGGTCGCTGCCGAAGATTCCAGCACTGCCACTTTCGTGGCAGGACGCGAAACCGCTGCTGGAAAACATGAATGGCATGGAAGCGCCTAAGAACTGGCAGGGTGCATTGCCGATCAAGTACCGGCTGACCGGCGCGGTGTCCGCGCACCTGAAAGTAGATATGGACACGAGCTTCCAGCAGTACACCGTCGTAGAGGCGCGCATTCGCGGAGGCGAATTGCCGAACGAATGGGTGCTGCTGGGCAATCACCGCGACGCGTGGGTTTTTGGCGGTGTGGATCCTTCGAGTGGCACGGCTTCCATGATGGAGCTGACGCGCGCCCTCGGCGAGATGAAACAGCGCGGGACGCGGCCACGACGCACGGTGATGGTGTGCAGTTGGGATGGAGAAGAGTATGCCCTGACGGGCTCGACCGAATGGGGCGAGCAGTTCGCCGACGATTTGAAGAAAAAGCTGGTTGCGTACTTAAACGTGGACGAGTCGGTGGCGGGGGCCGCCACGACGGCTGGTCCGGAGGGGCTTAGCTTTACACCTTCGGCAGTCGCTTCGCTGGCGCCGATGCTCGTGGAAGCTTCGAAAGATGTGCGCGCGCCCTCGGGAAAATCGCTCTACGAAGCCTGGCGGGCCACGAGCAAGCGCGATGAAAGGGCCAGCGCCCCGCCGCTTGACAGCGGGCTGGTCGAGACGCGTATCGGCAGCGGCTCGGACCACACCGTATTTCTGAATCACCTGGGGCGGCCGGTGATCAACCTCGGGTTCAGCGGCGATTACGGCGTGTACCACTCAATGTATGACGACCACTATTGGATGGAGCGAATCGGCGATCCCGGGTTTGAATATCACATTACCCTTACCGACATATGGGGTTTGCTGGCGCTGCGGCTGGCCAATGCGGATGTGCTGCCGTATGACTTTGGGTTCAACGGCAGGGCGCTGGATCATTTCCTGACTGGGCTGGAGCTGCGGAGCAAGATTGACACGCACAAGCTGAAGCTGAAGAAGCTGCACGAGCGCATCGCCGATTTTCAGAATGCGGGAAACGAACTGGGCGACGCGGTGGAACAACGGCTCGCCCGCGGTTCGATTCCTGCGGAAAAGACGCGGCAGCTCAATCAAGAGCTGTTGCAAGTGGAGTCGAACTGGCTCGATCCGGATGGAATTCCCGGACGGCCGTGGTTTCAGCACCTGCTCTATGCGGCGCGCTACACTTACGCGCACCTGGAGTTTCCCGGGTTGACAGAGGCGGTAGAAAAAGGTGACTGGAAGCTGGCGTCGGACCAGGCGGCGCTGATCCAGCGCGCGCTCGAGAAGAACATCGAATTGCTGCGAAAGGCCAAGATCTCTTTGGAGAAAAACAATTGAGGAATCGTCTCCGTACTTTTTGTCAGCCCGCAATTGTATTTTGTCTGGTTTGTGCGGTCTGCCCAGCGTTTGCCCAGCAGGAGGCGCATCGGAAGCCTCGCGCGCGCGAGCTTGGCGTGCCGTTTGAAGGAACACCCGGGTCGCTGAACGCGATTACGGACGTGGCCGGAGTCGCCGTGGGGCACACGACCCTGATATCGGGCGAAGGCAAACTAGAGATTGGGAAGGGACCAGTGCGAACGGGTGTAACGGCGGTTCTGCCACGCGGGAACGAGTCAATGATGAATCCCGTTTTCGCCGGTTGGTGGTCGCTCAACGGCAACGGCGAGATGACCGGCACGACCTGGGTGGAAGAGTCAGGCTTTCTGGAAGGCCCGGTGATGATTACCAACACGCACAGCGTGGGCCTCGTTCGCGACGCCGTGATCGAGTGGCGCGTGCAGCATGGGCAGCCCGATCCGACGGGGTATTGGTGGTCGTTGCCGGTGGTGGCGGAAACCTGGGATGGCTGGCTAAACGATATCAACGGCTTTCACGTCAAACCGGAGCACGTGTGGCATGCGATCGATGCGGCGCACGGCGGCGCCGTCGAAGAAGGCAACGAGGGCGGCGGCACGGGAATGATTTGCAATGGGTTCAAGGGCGGCATCGGCACGTCGTCGAGAAAACTAGATAGCAAGCTCGGCAGCTACACCGTTGGCGTGTTAGTGCAGTGCAACTATGGCGCGCGAAAGAATTTGCGCATTGCTGGTGTGCCTGTGGGGCTGGAGATTCCCGAGGATGCTGCATACGCAAACACAACATTTGCACAGGAAGATCGCGGCTCGATCATCGTGGTGGTGGCCACGGACGCTCCGCTGGTGGCGCATCAACTGAAACGGCTGGCGCGACGTGTTGCGCTGGGGTTGGGGCGAAACGGCAGCATTTCCGGAAACGGCTCGGGGGATATCTTCCTTGCGTTTTCGACGGCGAACTCTGGTGCGGCGAAGACCGGAGGACTGGTGCAATTGACGATGCTGCCCAACGATCAGATGAATCCGTTATTTAGTGCGACCGTGGAGGCGACGGAAGAAGCGATCATCAACGCCATGGTGGCGGCGGAAACGATGACGGGGATCGAGAACCACAAGGTGATCGCGCTGCCGCACGACAAGCTGAGGGCAGTGCTCAAAAAATACAATCGACTGACAAATTGAAGCTAAATCACGGGGACCCCTGTTTTGCGCGGGGGGTTAAAGAAGGGAAGAGGAACCACTTTCGCGGAGACGCGATGGCGCACGGCCTCGACGGTCATTTCCATGCTGAGGCTAGTGCCACGGGCGGAACTTTCGCGGCTCACGGAGGCGAGCGCAATCATTTTTTTCAGCGTAGGCGACCAGGTGGTTGACGTGGCTTTGCCGACCTGACGGCCTCCGCGATAGACCGGCACGGCGACGCGCGAGGCCATGCTGGGCACTTGTGGAGCCATTTTCAGTTTGTCGTAAAGAGCCTCCACTTCGTGCCAATCGATTTCCAATCCAACCAGCGTGCGAGCCGCGCCTTTTTTTGCTTCCTGCGTCAGCGCCTCGCGCCCGACGAAATTTTCCTTTTTTAAGTCGACCAGCTTGCCGAGGCCGACTTCGAACGGCGAATATTTTTGCGATTCGATGACCGCTTTCTTGCTGGAAATGTAGTCGACTTCGATGAGGATCAGCCCGGCTTCGATACGCGCGATGTCCAGCGCGATCATACCGGCGGGATGGATGTCAAAGGCTTGGCCTTTGTCGATAAGCGCGTCCCAAACTTTGACCGCGTCGATCCACGGCATCCAAATCTCAAAGCCCAAGTCGCCGGTGTAGCCGGTGCGGGAAATGTCCACGGGAACGCCCGCGATTTTTCCGCGCGTGACGCGGAAATACTTTAGCTGATCGATGGCCGCGTCGGTCACCGCGCGCAGCGCGCGTCCGGACATGGGCCCCTGGAGCGCGAGCGCGGCGATTCGTTCCGAGATATCTTCGATTTTCACGTCGAGCGCCAGCACGTTTTGTTGAAACCAGCGCAGGCTGGGATCCGCCGCGGTCCAGCGATACTCGTTTTCGCCGAGGCGCGTGATGGTGC
>DATAIH010000048.1:0-20178 GCA_036262755.1 Candidatus Acidiferrum sp. | reverse complement strand
CACTCGCGGTCGGTGCTTCCTGCACCTTCAACGTGGTGTTCACGCCAGGAACAGCAACTAGCTTCAGCCGAACCTTAACGATTGCCTACACGGGAGCTACGGTGACCAGCAGTCCAGTGACGCTCACGGGAACGGGTATCGCGCGAGGTACTGGCGCGTTGACCTTTACTCTCGCGACCAATGGAACGTTGTCAACGGTCGCGGGCGTCCGCACTCTGACGTTCACAATCCCGACGCCACGCGTTTCAGTAACGAGCGTGCTGACCATCACGAACACTGGCAGCGGTTCTTTGCAGATCACCGGGGAAACTCTGGCGGTTAACATCGGGAACCTCTACAGTATAGCGGGAACGACTTGCTCCTTTACGACACCGCTGGCCGCAGGCGGTACCTGCACGGTAAGCATCACGTACGCGACGCCGGCGACTCGTCCAGGCCTCCCGGATATCGGGGCGTTCAGTGCTCCTAACAACGGCGCAACCGGCACCAACACCAGCGGGACGCTGGCTCTGAATGCACAGTAACGAGCGAGAATCTCAAGGTCGAAGCTGCTCGGGGAGTCACCCTCGAGCAGCTTCGTTTTCTCACCAAACTCCGGAGAACTAACGACGATGTTTATCCCTAAAAGAAATCTAGGTAGAGGAATTATGCTGCTGGCCGGAATCCTCGGCAGCAGCATTTGGGTTTTCCAGGCGGCGGCCCAAACCACTCCTCACCCTGTGAATCCGAAGCCAACCGCAGCAACTCGTATGCATTACCAGCCCGATCGCTTCGCGGGACGCGCTAGAAAGCACTACGCGCTTGTCTGGGGAATCGACTCGATCAGTGTCAAGTACACCGAGTCCGGCGAGGTCATTCGATTCAGCTACCGCGTATTGGATGCGAACAAGGCCAAGACCTTGAACAATAAGAAGCTCGAGCCCGTTTTGATCGACCCGGAAGCGGGGGTCAAGCTGGTGGTCCCTTCGCTTGAAAAGGTTGGCCAACTGCGCCAAAGCAGCACGCCGGAGACAGGTAAGTCCTACTGGATGGCCTTCTCGAACAAGGGCCGACCGGTGAAGCGTGGACACCGCGTCAACGTGGTGATTGGTCATTTTCACGCTGATGGACTAGTGGTGGATTAGGTTGCGTTCCGCGCAGATATTTCATGGCGCTTGCCCGTTTTTCATTTTCCATATTTTCCATTGAAGCCATCGCAAAATGGCATAAGGCCGCCAAATCCAGCGTGTTTGAAGTCCTTCATGAACCTTGCCAAGGTTCAGGTGTCGGTTCGATTCCGATAGGCCGCTCCATAAAATCAATCACTTACAGACGCAGACCTTGTCCCTACCAAAAACTCCGTTCGTGCAGTTCGATGATTTGGCAGCCACCTTATGAATTGAGATTCTGTGTGAACGTCACGGTTGGTGCAGACCAAAGGCACAAACCGGGCACCTCGATCCAAGGTTGCTGCTAAAGAGATCCTAGGCGGCAATTCGTTCACAGCGCTGGTGCAACCCGCCAACTGAGGAATCGCTAGAATCGGTTTCAAGACTTCTCCGTGAGTCCGAGACGCACCCCGCTGAGGATTCGCCAAGCTCATCTTGCGGACTAGAGCGATGATTTCGCGTGAGATGAATGGTCGGCCTTGTGGATGGCGGCTCTTCCAGCTCCAATACAACCGAGACCCTCGTCGATGCCAAGCAATCGCGGTTTCGGGCTTGCCGATCACCAGAGCCGATCGCCACTCTTTCCCCAGGCGTGAGAGCCAAACCCCAAGGAGTCTGTCGGAGGCGGTTAACTGGAGCCGTCGATCTCGGTTGGCCCGCTCGAGGGCGAACACGTTGTTTGCAAGCTATAGCGACGCTCACGCAAATTCAACGGGCTCAATGCGAACGGAGTTTTCGGTGGGGAGTGCATGAGTTATTCGTAGCGGAGGGCTACGAGGGGGTCGAGGTGCGATGCGCGGCGAGCGGGCAGGAAGCTCGCGGCAAAGCCGATGGCGGCCAGGATCAGAAGAGTCAACGCAAGAGTGAGCGGGTCGCGCGGCTTGAGGCCAAAGAGCAGGGAACTGGCCGCTTTGCTCCCGACGAGGGTAAGCCCGAGGCCGACAAACAGACCGATGCCCATGAGGATAGCGACCTCGCCCAGAATCAGGCGCACCACGGCGGCGCGTTGGGAACCTAGAGCCATGCGAATACCGATTTCATTGGTGCGCTGCGAAACGCTGTAGGAAATCACGCCATAGAGGCCCACCGCGGCGAGCAGCAGCGCAAGGCCGCCAAAGAAACCGCACAGCGTAGCCATCAGTTCGTCCTGAACCAGCGAATCGTGAATTTGCGTGCGGAGCACCTTGAATTGAATATTGATTTCGGGATTCACGCCGGCGATCGCGTCCTTCACTGAATTCAGAACGCCGGCAAAACCGCCGCGCGAGCGAATCAGGAAGCGAGGGCCGGAGAAGAGCTGCGCCTGATCGCTTTGCGCGCGCGCGAAATACATGATGGCCACCATTGGCCTGTGCATGTTCTGATAGACGGAATCCTTCACCAGTCCGACGACTTGATAGTACTTCGCCGGTTTTCCGGGCGGCGTCCAGACGTGGACTTGCGCGCCGATAGGATATTTGGTGCCATCGAGGAATTCTTTCACGAATGTTTGGTTGACGATCAGCACGTTTGGCGACGTCGCGTTGTCGTTCAATTTGAAATCGCGCCCGGCAAGGATAGGTATTTCCATGGTCTGGAAATAGCCCGGACTCACGTAGTCGAGCCAGGAGGCGCCATGCGGGTGATTGCCTTTGTCGTCTAGGACCCATTGATTGCTGCTGCTGTCGCTCACCGGGGTGCGTTCTGCGATGGCCGTGGCAGCCACGCCGGGCAGCGCGCGAATGCGCTCTAGGAGGTTTTGTTCAACGAGGTTGCCCCGTTCGGCGGAAAGCTTGAGCGGGCTTGTGTCTAGATTCGCGACAAGCACGCCATTTTGCTGAAACCCGAGATTTCGCGTCATCAGGTTTTGCAGGCTGCGCGCGAAGAGCAACGCTCCCGCCAGCAGGACGACGGAAAGAGCAACTTGCGACGCAACCAGAATGCGCTGCAGACGGAAACGCTCGCGGCCCGAGGTCATGCCGCGGCCACCGCTTTTCAAAACCGATCCGAGCGGGGCGTTGCCTGCGCGGAGAGCGGGCGCAAGGCCGAAGAGCAGAGTGGTAAGGATGGCCAGCGCGGCTGCGAACCCGATCACGCGCCAGTCGGTGGGCATGTCGAGGAATACTGGGCTATTGGGCGTGCTTATGAACGCGATGAGCGCATGGCTGAGTCCGGAGGCCAGAAAGCCTCCGCAAATCGTGCCAGCGACGGCGAGCAGCGCGGTTTCCGAGAGCAATTGGCGGATCAGGCAGGTGCGCGAGGCTCCCAAAGCCAGCCGGACAGCCATTTCGCTTTCGCGTGTGCTGGCGCGGGCGAGCAACAAGTTGGCCAAATTGGCGCAGGCGATCAGGAGAACGAGGCTGGAAAGCCCAAGCAGGAGATAGAGTGGGTCGGAGGCGTCATGCCGCATGTTTGAAAAGCCATTGGCGGCGGGGAGCGCTTCCAGCTTGTAGCCCAAGTAATGTTTTACGCCTTCCGCATCGTACTGCGGAGGAACGGTCTCGCGCAGCGCTGCGGGCGCAATAGACTCGAGCTGTGCGCCGGCGCGCGACAGGGTCCATCCCGGCTCGAGGCGGCCAAGAATTGCCAACCACCAGCTCTCGCGAGGCCGAGGGCCCGTGATGAAATTGTATTCGCCGTCGATGAGCGGCTCGGCGCACACCGGCACGGCCAGATCGAAGCGGTCGCCCACTGAAACGCCGAAAAAATTCGGCGGCGTAACGCCAATGATGGGAAACGGATGGCCTTCGAGAGTGATTGTCTTGCCGATTACGGAGGCGTCCCCGCCGTAGCGGCTCTGCCAAAAAGCGTAGCTCAGATCAACCGCCCCAGCGCAGCCAGCCTGCTCGGTTTGCGGATCGTCGGCCGCTGAAATAAGGCGGCCGAGGACCGGCTGGGCGCCCACGACTTGGAAGAACTGTCCGCTGACCCAGATGGCCTGAGCGTTGTCGACTTCGCCCCCGTTGGCGAGGTTCAGTTGAGTCGCGCCCCATGCCGCAATGGAAGAAAAGGCTTCCTGGCGTTTTTCGACTTGTTGCCACAGCGGGAAGGTAAACTCGCTGTAGGGGCCGCTGTAATTGCCGCTGCCCCAGTTATTCGTGTTCAAATGAACGATGGCGAGCGTGCTGGGATCCTGGACGGGGAGAACGCGCAGGCGGACGGCATCAATCAATTGGAAAATGGCGGCGTTGGCGCCAATGCCGAGAGCAAGCGTCAGAACGGCGACCGCGGCGAAGCCGGGAGACTTGGCCAGCATGCGCAGGGCATAGCGCAGATCTTGGAGCAGTGAATTCATCGGCTACCTCCGCCTAAACTTATCGCTTTTCGCTTACGGCAAGGCCGAACGCTTCGCACACAAACGCATGACCGTGCGCAGGTCCCACGCGGTCCGGCCAATGACGACGTGTGAGACGCGATCGCCGCTTGGCCCGACTTTGAAGAGGACATGCCCGACTCACAGGTCTTGACGTGTGAAACGTACATTGGTTAGGCCGAACTAGGACATTACCCCTGCCCCTCGCCAAAATGCTGCCCGGTTTTGAAATCAGCTGAATTACCCAGAAGCCCAGTAACATTGTTACAGGCCTCAACGTAAGTCGTGTGCACTTCCTACGTTGGAGTTTTTGGTGTGGGCAGCAGGTTGGCATACGCTACCCGAAGCGGTTCGAGCGGTAGCTCTCGTGGGAAGTTCGGTCGTCGCGGACGAGCTATGCCCATCTGTCGGCGAAGGACGGCGCGATGGATGCCAGCAGGTTCCATCGGCCTTTTGCGGCTCGACGAACGATTTTCATTTTAAGGTTTTCCGGTTGGCTCCGGTACCTGAGCCCGAATAACTCCGACCGGCATCAAAGAATGTTCCCAAAAAATCGTTGGCATCCAGTTTGTCAATCCGAAAAAAGGCGTCTCGCAGAACGCCGAAAGAAAGATGCCGCATTGAATTCACTTTTTTCTGGCCCACGCTCGGCGAGACGCCAAGCCCCCAAAAGCTGCATTAAATCAGAATCTTGCACAGGAAGGCTTAAACATCCGCTTGACACGGCGATGGAGGCGAAGTAACTTTCCGAAATGTTTTTACCGGCTTGTTTTTGGCGGCGGCGGGGATTGGTCGGGTGGAGAGTTTTGAGTTAGCAGACTCCTCGGTTGCTTCCAGGTGATTCAGCCGGCTTCCTGCCAGTCGTCTGAGGAAAAACTGGGTCGAGCTCTTTTTCCTCCTTTGAATCCGGAATATTCGGTTATTGGGGTGCTGAGAGGGGCGTTCAGAATGAGCAAGCGAATTCTGTTTCTGCTAGCGGTTAGCGTGGCGGCGTTTTGCTGTGCGCAAGAAGCATACGGGCAAGCAACCGGCAGCTTCCTCGGAACGGTGACAGATAAATCCGGGTCTGCGGTTGCCGGAGCGACGGTCACCGTGACCTCCCAGGGGACAGGTGCTGTGCGCTCGGCGGTAACCGATGAGACGGGGCACTACGTTGTGAATCTCCTGCCGGTTTCAGTCTATACGATCCGCGTGGAGTCCAAAGGATTCCAGCCCGTGGAAACCAAGGACGTCAAGCTGCAGGTGGATGAGCAGAGCGAAATGGATTTCAGCCTCACGGTGGCCACGGTCAGTGCGACGGTGGAAGTTACGGCCAATGCCGTGAGCCTGGAAACAACAAATCCTTCGTTAGGTCAGGTCATTACGTCGCAGGAAGTGGCGCAGCTTCCTTTGAATGGTCGCGATTTCGTGCAGCTTGCGACGCTCACCCCCGGCACGTATCAGGAAACCAGCAATGGCAGCTTTTTTACGAGCAACGCAAGCAGTGAGGTGGCGGCTCGCGGTCCGTTCTCGCTGTCTGTAGGCGGCTCCCGTGCCAATAGCACCGACTGGCTGATCGACGGCGTCGATAACAACGAATTGACCGCCGGCGGCATTGGCACCCTGTCTTCGATTGACTCGCTTCAGGAGTTCAAGGTACTTACCTATAACTATTCGGCAGAGTACGGCACGCGGGCAGGGCCGACTGTGCTGCTGACGACGAAGTCAGGGACCAACAATTTCCACGGGTCGCTGTTCTGGTTTTTCCGAAATACTGCCCTGGACGCGAAAAGCTTCTTTGCGACTTCGACCGAAAAGTTCAACCTGAATCAGTTTGGTGGGACACTCGGCGGCCCGATCCGGAAAAACAAGACCTTCTTCTTCATTGATGGCGAGCAACAGGATCAACTGCATGGCATCCCGTTTCAGGGACTAGTTCCGACCGCAGCGATGCGCAAGGGCGATTTCAGCGCCGATAACTTTGGCAATCCGCTGCCTGCAGGCGACCTTGTAATCGCCAACCCTTATATGACCGGGGCTTCGACCACACCCAACGCACCCAACAGCACCCCCAATGTGCCCAACAACAATGTCTTTTTTCAGTGCGTACCGGGAACCAACCAGGCTACGCCGCTTGTTAGTGCGTCCACGGGACAACAATTTCAAGGCCAGGCGTGCAATGTGATCCCTCAAGGGCTGTGGAATTCGATTGGACAGCAACTGATCGGGAAATACCCCCTGCCCACTCCCGGCTATAACGTGAACGGAAACAACTTCCAGAATGAGCCGGTGCGTTCGCTGTATCAAACCAAGTTTGACATCCGCCTGGACAACACCTTTTCAAGCGCGGATAGCCTGTTTACCCGCTTCAGCTACGATCAGGCAACGTCGTATGTGCCGGGTGGCGCACCCGGGTTCTTTGCCGAGGCAAACGCCTTCGGAAGCAATCAAGGCATTACCAACCATGCCCGCAACGCGGCCATTGGGCAGACACACGTCTTCACCGCGACAACCGTAAACCAGTTCAGCTTTGGGTATAACCGGATTTTTAACTACATCACTTCGGAAGGAACGGGAAGCTGCGCCTCGGCAAAGCTCGGGATCCCTGGGGCGAACCTCGGATGTTCTACGAGCAACACATGCGTAAGCAGCAGTTGCGGGTTAACTTCGACAAACATCACGGGCGGCGGCTATTGGTCCCTGGGCGATCGCGGCTATTCCCCGTTCCAAGGCGGAACAAACATTTTTACGATCAATGACACATTCGACATGACTCGTGGCAGACATGACGTCAAGGTTGGAATGGGAATCCGCATCAATCAAATGAATGTACGCGCCGAAGGATTTCAAGACGGATTTTGGGTCATTGGCGGCGCCTGGACGAGCGACAACTTTATCTTTCCGGGAAGTTCGATGGCCGATCTTCTGCTCGGAATGGCTAGCCTTCGCATTCACGACCAAAACCTAAACGGTGATATTACGGGGCGGCGCTGGAA
This sequence comes from Candidatus Acidiferrum sp., assembly GCA_036262755.1. GTDB lineage: Bacteria > Acidobacteriota > Terriglobia > Acidiferrales > UBA7541 > Acidiferrum. The sequence goes on along the minus strand of DATAIH010000048.1, from coordinate 12,763 downwards.
GGTCTTTCGTCCATTTGTTCAGGACGATTGGCGCTTCAACAAAGATCTAACTTTGAATCTGGGCTTAGGTTGGGCGTTGGCGACGCCAATTTCTGAAGCGAGCGGCAGGATGGCGAATTTCATTCCAACGGCCACAGCTTATCATTGGCTGATTCCCTCGCCGGGTTGCACCACGGCACTGCAAGCGATCGCAACATGCGCGAATACCGGGCCCGGAGCGGGCATCAGTATGGACACCTCGGCCCTCGAACCGCGAATCGGATTAGCCTGGAAAATGTTCGGCAGGGACAATACGCTTGTGCGCGCAGGTTATGCGATTTACCACGATGCGGCGTGGAGTATGGGCGCTCAGGGACTGTGGCAGAATCCCCCTTACGCCGCCGAATCGTTCGGCATTTCGTTTGGAGGCTGCGCCACGGCGACCGCCTACTGTGCCTCGCTGCCCGGCCAGACGCCGAATATCGGCACCGGCCAGATGGTAGGGATCTCGGACGGGTTTCCTACCATCACACCCCCAGTTACACCTCTAAATTTTGCGGGCTCGTTTAACACTGAGCCCACCAACCTGAAGATCGGCATGGTCCAACAGTTCAACGTAAACATTCAGCGGGAACTGCCAGGGCAAATCGTGCTGACGGCCGGCTACGTCGGGTCTCGTTCCAGTCATATTCTTAACTTTGGAAACAACATCAACACGGGGACGCCGACTGCCTGCGCTGGTGGGCCCCTCGCCGTGCCGGGATACACCTTGGGCTGCGGTCCGGGCGGAGCCTATTTCCCGGCACCTTACACTCTGTTTCCGTTTTCAAACGTATACAGCATCAACGATTTTGGCAGGGCTCATTACAATGCCCTTCAGATAAAAGCGGAAACCAAGAGCTCGAAATACGGGCTCTATGCATTGATCGGGTACACGTATGCCCGGGCGTACGACTCGGGCTATTCCGACGGCTTGAGCACTCCAATCGGAGCCCCGGACTTTCCCCTGCCGAATTGGCGAAATCTGGATTGGGCCCTTTCCCAGATCAACTTAGACAATACTTTCACCGCCAGCGTGATTTACGATTTGCCCTTTGGAAGGGGTAAGAAATATGGCAGCGGCTGGAACGGCCCGACCAATACGCTGCTGGGCAATTGGCAGGTGACCGCGATTCAGAAGATCACGTCGGGGTTCCCAATCTTCATACTGGACAGCAATCCCAATTCGGGGGCGTCGTTGATTAATATTGGGACCGCAGCCCCCGCCGGTCGTACCAACGAGGTCGGCAATCCCTTAGTGGCGGGTATTGTGGCTGCCAATCCCAATCCCGAGTGCCAGGTGTTGGTTTCGAATGGTGGTCTAGCCCCGGATTCACTAGGGAAGTCCTCCGGGTACTACTTTAACCCCTGTGCATTTGCAACCCCCCCAGCAGGCCAACTAGGAAGCACGAGTCGTGCTCCCATTTCTGGCCCGGGCTTTGTGAACACCGATTTTTCGGCCATCAAGCGGTTCGCCCTGCCCTGGGAAAATATGGCGCTGGATTTCCGAACAGAAATCTTCAATCTCTTCAACCACGCTCAATTCGACACTCCCTCCGCCTTTGGCGGGGGAACGGGCGCAGACATCAACGCTCTTTCTCATTTCGGAAAGTATCCGTCGACGGTGAACAACCCACGACTGGTGCAGTTCGGGCTTAAACTGACGTTCTAGCTCGGGTTCACAACGCGCAGCGAAAACTCTTTTTGGCCGACCCGCTGGAGTTCCGGCGGGTCGGCTGCCTTTTGTGGCCAGCGAGGAGTGAGCAGATTTCTCGTTTCGCCTGCCTGTCGGCAGACTCGGAAGAGCAATAGAGAGGGCAGCGGTGGGATGTCAGCGGGGAGCAGGGATCCCCGGGGGCGCTTGAGAAGACGTGTTCTGGCCCCGCAGCGTATAGACAAACTGCTGGATTTCGTGGCGCTCGCGTTCCGCGTCCTGGCGCCTTTGCTCGGAGCATTGCTTGAACAATTCGGTTTCCTTCGCTGCTTTTTCCCTCTGTCCCTCGCGGCGATAAATGGCCGCGAGGCGATAGTGGGCTTCATCGGGGAGGGGCGTCGTTTCGATAGCCTTTTGAAATGCAAGAATGGCCCCGGCGTCGTCGTTGCGCTGCGAACGCAGGATGCCAAGCTGAAGGTAAGCATTTCCCAGGCCGGGGTCGAGCTTGATGGCCGTCTCTAGTTGCGCTTCAACCGTAGCCACTCTTTTCTGTTCATCTCCGGACCTTGCGAGCGCAACGGCCCACAAGTAGTGCGCCATGGCATTCTCCGGATGAAGGTCGACGAACCGCCCGATTCGCTCGACCCACCCTGGCGGGACGGAATTTTCAATATCTTGGATTCTCCCCAGGAAGCGATAGGGGGTTGCATCGGAGGGATCGAGATCGGAAGCGTCGAGGGCAATCTTCGCGGCGTCCTCCTTGAATCCTTCGGCGTATCGGGCCGCGCCCAGCCCCAGCATCACACGAACGGATCGGGGGTAGAGCCGATGCCCTTTAGCGAACACTTCGGTCGCAGGCTCGGGGGCATGGTGCAGAAGGAGTTCGGCTCCCCAGGCGAAGAGGTGCGGTTCACTCGGTTGCAATTCTGCGGCGCGCTGATAGTCCTTGACGGCTTCGAGCGGGCGACCGCTGCCCTCTTCAATTTCGGCAAGTTGAAAATGAGCGTCTGCGCTTTCCTTTTGGGCGAGACTGGCGCGCAACTCGGCTTCCGTCCGGGGAACGGCGGGTGCGGGAAGGTTTCGAGGGGCATCGGAGGAACTGCTTTTTTCCTTGGCCGGTGCGACCGCTTCCTTTGACAAGGCATCACTGTTGCGAACTGCCCGATCGGACCCGTGTCCACCGAGAGCGGACGTGTCGGTAACGCCGGCGACGGTGAATCGAGGCTCGTCGGAAAACTCGATGGCCGCAGAGGCGTCTTTTGCCGCAGACGCTTGCTCATTCACAACGAAAAGCACGACGGATTTTGTTTCCTTTGGTTGAAGGACAAACTGCACTTCCTTTCCTTCTCCGGTACCCGTTGCTTTGGCATGCAGTTTGTAGGTCCCGCTGGCGATCGAGTCGAAGCGAAAGTGCCCCTGAGGGTCGGTCGTGGCTTTGAAGGATCGAGACGTCTCGGCGCTCTCGAGGATTACCGTGGCTCCAAAGATTGTGTGATTCGAGGAGTCCCGGACAAACCCCTCGACTGTGGCGAATGATTTATTCGGGCGAGACTGGGCGCGCGAGACTAGCACGACCGTTGGCAGAAAGAGGCCAACGGCGGTGACGGCCCGCAGGAACTTTGTTGAAAACGTGTGCATGCGGTGGACGCGTCCCGGAGGTTCGGTCGCAAACGATTCTAGCGACGGAGCACCCTGTGAGGCAATCCGGAGGCATCGCCAGCGGTGCGGGGTGTTAAGGCTCCAATTGTTTCAACTGGGCTTTTGCCTCGGCGTGGTCCGGATGCTGCGCGAGGAGTTGCTCGAGAATTGCCTTGGCTTTTTCGCGCTCACCCACGATGACGTAGACGCGCGCCAGATTCAAATACGATTGGTCATACGCAGGCGCGGCGCGAATCGATTCTTCGAAGGTGCGAATTGCTTCGGCAATGCGCCGCGTACGGAGGTAGAGAATCCCCAAGTTGTTCAATGCTTCGGGATACGCTGGCCGAGCTGCCAGCGCTTTTGCGAGGTACTCGTGGGCACGATCCGTATCGTTTTGTTGGGCGTAGACCATCCCGAGGGCGTAGTTAGCCTCAGGGTCATCGGGATTCAGAGCAAGCGCCTGCTTCAGGGCGCGTTCGGCGTCGGGCCAGTGCTTTTCCTGCCGATACGCATTGCCAAGATTGAGCAAAGCGATCGAATGTTCGGGATCAATCTGAAGCGCACGCTGGAAATGCTGAATCGCGGCATCGGTATTGCCTTCGCGAGCCGCCAGGATGCCCAGATTGTTCCACGCATTCGGCAGAGTGCCTGGATAGCTCGAGTGCAGTTCGAGCGCGTGCTCGAAGCAATCTCGAGCTTCCTTCGATTTGTTCTGCTCGAGAAACGCACTGCCAAGGCCGTAGAGTGCTTCCGCGCTCGTCGGATCATTCTTCACGGCTTGCTCGAGAAAGGCTTCCGACTGCTCGTAATAGCCGCGCTCAAAAAAGACGAAACCAAGGGACAGATAATTTCGCCCGAACTCATACGACTCAGCCAATCCGGGGAATGGAAGCGCCTTGGCCAGCCGCTCCCCGTCGGTTTGCGGCATGTCCTGGAAGTCCGCCTCGAAGCGGCCGATTGCCGGCGGCCCCTGATAAATCTTCACCACGTTGCCACGCGGGTCGAGGAGAAAAGAGATCGGCACACTCATATCGCGGTGGCGATCAAACAGCTGGCGAAAGAGAAGGTTGTAGGTCGCAACAACGTCGGGCGAGGAAGTTAAGACCAGGAAAGAGTAGTCGCGGGAAATATCCTTCGCGTCACCTTCCTGGCCATGGTCGTCGGAGTTCACCTGAATGGCGAGGAATTGCAGCCCCGCTCGCGCCCACTTTTCCTGAACTTGGTCGAACTGGCCAAGATGCTTTCGAGAATTTGCGAGCAAATCCGACCAGAAATGAAGCAGTACCGGCTTGCCCCGCCGGGCGGAGAGAGTTTCGGCATGCCCAGACGGGCCGGGAAGCGAAAAATTCGGCGCGGGAGCGGGAACGAGCAGCCATGTTTCGAAGGTTTCAGGCAATTGCTCTCGAGCGCCAAGCACGGGCTTAATCTCGCTGGCAGTCGGAGTAGAGAGTTTCTGGAAGGGTTCCATGCGGGAAGGTGGTGATCCTTCTTCGACCCAGATCCGGTGATTCAGCGGCAAATCGTGGAGTTTTTGGAGCAACCCACTCGGCCATTCGATCGCGGCTTGAACCGGCGATTTTTCAGAGCCCAGGCCAAAAAACAGTTCCTTGGTATGTTGGGCGAGGAAGCCCGACCCAATCTGCAGAGTCCGACATTGTCGGCCAGTTGAGGCCTCCACCGTAATCCTTGCTCCCACAGCATCACGAGTGCTTTTTTTCCCCGTGAGTCGGAAGGAAATCGCGGGGGGCAAATCGGCTATCGCGTTTTTGAAATACCGCAATTGCGGGCCGTTACGATTCTTGAGTACGACTTCCAATCGCCCGTCCTGATCGAAATCGCTCAGCGTGAATGTGCGGCCATCTTCGATGCAATCGAGCCCAACGATGCCAGAAACGTCGGAAAAGGTTCCGTCGCGATTGTTCAAATAGAAGACGTTTCGCTCGAAGCCGCTCCAGGTGCCGTCGGAGCGAATCAATTCATTGATGGCGTTCCAGCCTTGCTCATACTCATGGCTCGGTCTCGGCTCATTCGGCGAGTTGGCCACCACCTGCCGCCAGAAAAAACTGTTCAGATCTTCGCGGGATGTTCCGGAAATCATTCCGTTCGAGATATACAGGTCGGGATAGCCATCATGATTGAAATCCCAGGAATCGCTCATCCAGGACCAACGGCCCATGGCTGTGCCTGAACGGGCACTCACGTCTTCAAATTGTTCACCACGGTTCCGAAAAAGAGAATTGCCCGCGGAGTGCTTTTGATACAAGGCGCGCACCGCCGCGTTCGCGCCCGGCTGAAAGTTCTCCTCGGTGGAAATGCGCATGCCGGCGGCGGTCCACATGTCCGCCACGTAGAGGTCGTCCTGGCCATCCCCGTCGAAATCGAGCCAGGCCGCGCTCATGCCCGCGCCGACGTCTTCGACGCCGACCTCGTGTGCAGCATCGGTAAAGGTGCCATCACCGTTGTTACGATAAAGATTCTTGCGCCCGAAATCGTTCACAACGTACAAGTCCGGCCAGAGGTCCCCGTTATAATCCCCCCAAGCACAACAGAAGCTGAAGCGCGTGTTATTGATGTTGAGACCGGCCTGTTGCGTGACGTCGCGAAAGGTTGCGTCGCCGTTATTGTGAAGCAGGAAATTCGGTGGGCCGTTCTCGGCGTCGAAGTAAGGTGTCGGGTAGCGGTATTGATCGGTGCCCTGGTAGTAGGTGTAGAGACAAAAATAAATGTCTAGCCAACCGTCGCGGTCGTAATCAGCCATAGCTGCGCCGGTGAAGGTGCCCTGGGGAGGATTGGCAAACTGGAAAGCGCCTGGCTTCAGGCGAAATTTTCCGCGGCCGAGATTGAGGAAAAGGAGCGGACCGGTGGTGCACACCACAATCAGATCCTGGCGGCCGTCGTTGTCGATGTCCGCGAACAGCGCACAGGCAGTGTTCTGCAGGACGCCGACGCCGGAGCTTTCGGTGATGTCCTCGAAGGTGCCATCGCCACGGTTGCGAAAGAGAAGGTTGGGCAGGCCGCCGGGCTGGCAAACGTAGAGGTCATCGAGGCCGTCGCCGTCCATATCCCCCACAGAAACTCCGTTGTGCCCGTAGATATCGATGCCGCTCGCGCCGTCGAGTACCGTGCGCCAATGGTCCGTGCCGGGAACTAATTGGGTTGTGTAGGAGCGGTTTCGTCGGAAAGCTAGCGAAGTTAAGTCGACGAAGACAGGAGAGGATGATTTGCTGCGGGCTTCGTCTACGAACTGAAATTTTGCCAGGCGCAACTCGTTGGAGGGATTCGACTCCCAGTTGAGGCGCCAATGACCAACGCGTTGCTCGCGGTAAAAGCCGGCACCCGTGCCGACGAAGTCGAAGCGAACCATAGTTTCGAGCAGGATGGCTGACGTACTAGACGGCTCGGATTTTGCGCGGATGCCAAGCACCCGGAACTCGGCAGTTAGAAGTTTTGAAAACGCGTTGAGCCATTCGCGCACTTCGGCAAGGAATGCGTCCTTTCCGGTGCTGGCCTCCTGAGGATATTGAATTTTCCAGACTTTGAGGGGCGCTGCCTCGGTGACCACCTGCGGTTGGCTCGACCGCAAGGAGTTTGCCGTGAAGCTGGGAGCCACCGCGCGCCTGAGTGCCGTCGTGTCTTGAGGAGAGGCGAGCAGTTCGGCGCTCCACTCCGAAAGGATCGCCGAGACCTGGTCCTGATATTTCTCGGTAACGAATTCGTCGAAGCCGGCCGGCACCTTGCGCAAGACCGATGCAATTCCCCGTTTCAACCGGTATTGGGGATGGAGCTGCAGTTGGTTTGGCAGGTTCGCTTTTTCTTGCGAAAAAACGGACGGGAGCGCGGGGTAGAGAACGCCCGAGGGCAGGAAGGCGAACGAAGCTCCCTGACAATATTGTAGAAACTGGCGGCGGCTTAGAACGGGATGAGGCTTCCTGCGCGACCTGCTCAGACAATCACTCCCTGGTGTTGGTCTGTAGAAACGGCAATGTAGCATCGGGCCCGAGGGGCGTCAAGTTTGCTGACACGGAGGCCGAAAAGCGAAACCGGGCTGTGGTAATCTGGCAAGAAATTGCACTGGGCGCCGAAAGCAAATGGCCGATTCGCAAGCATGGCGATGGGAAATTCTGTTGCTGCTGTTCCTCTCCGCGGGACCAATCCTGTGGTCGCAAACCTACGGCCAGGACCGTGACTCCCAAAAAGCGGCCGTCGGCGATGCACTCGAACTGCACCTGGGAAACGGATACGAGGCGCTACGGCAGGAGAGATACGAAGAAGCCGAGAAAGAATTCCGCGCGGCGCTGGCGATGGACCCGAGCCTGGTGATGCGCGCGCAATTCCCTTTGGCCGTTGCGCTCTTCGAACAGCGCAAGACCGCCGAAGCGCGCAGCGAATTCGAAACGGTGCGGCATGCCGAGGGCGACCGACCGGGCATCTTGTACTACCTGGGCAGGCTGGATCTCGACGAACACAATTACAAAAAGGCGGTCGAGAATCTCGGCAAAGCGAACTCACATCCGCCCTTCCCCGATACTCCCTTCTTTCTTGGCGTAGCCTACCTGAAGCTGGGTTCCGACCAGGAGGCGGAGAAATGGCTCAAGAAAGCGACCGAATTGAACCCTGGCGAGTCCCGCGCGGAGTACGAACTGGCGAAGCTCTATCGCAAGCAAGGCCGCGAGGAGGATGCCAAGCAGGCTTTCGAGCGCTCGAAAGAAATGAAAACGCAAAGCGATAAGCTCAGCCAGCTGAAATGGGCCTGCGGGCAGGAATTGGACCGCGGGCCAGGCGATCAAGCGCCCTCCTGCGACGAGCTCTATGATCCGACAAACGCGGAATCGCTGACCGCCCTGGGCATTCTTTACGGGCAACATGGCCAACTGGAAAAGGCTCTAAGGCCGCTGCAAAGGGCGGTGGAGCTGGCGCCGCAATCTCCGCAAACGCTGTACAACCTGGCATTCACGTACTACCAGCTAAAGCGTTTTGCGGATGCTCGCGGGCCTCTGCAAACCGCCGTCGAGCGGTGGCCCGATGTTTTTCCGCTGAACGCCCTGTATGGGGCGATCTTATTCAATCTTGGCGAAATGCCAGCGGCGTATCAGGTCCTTCATCACGCGCATCAACTGAATCCGCAGGATGCCGGTGCGACGGCGCTGCTGTATCAGTCCGCGCTGGAATTGGCACAAAGATCGGAGCAAAATTCCGGCAATGCGGACGCCCTCCGCTACCTTCAGGAAGCCGCTGCACTCGCTCCCGGTGATCCCGAACCGCACCGGCGCATGGCCGCGATCTATAGGCGCATTGGCCAGATTCAAAAAGCCGACCAGGAAGAACAAAGAGCTGCTGAGCTCAGCAAGTCGTCCAAGGATTAGCGTCTATGCGCGAGTTGCGATTCGAGCGATTCGAGCCGGGCGCAACAACATCACCGGGATGTTCGCGTGGTGGTCTTGCTGCTCAGGGCGGCCGGTTGACGAGCCGTGAGAAATAGAGGGAAAGCTTGGTGCCCGCGGCCGGCCGAATCGCCTTAACAACTTTCTGGTGGCCATGGCTCCATTTAGGGGCCAGCCGTCCGGTTCCTTGGAACTGTTTTATCGTTCGAGTTTTCCTCAGCCTTCAAAAAATTCTCAGTGAAACTTTTCCTGCAGTCCCGTTACAATCGGGCGTCGAACCACCCAAAGAATGCCCAAAACGACCATCGCCATCGGCAGCAAGCGCGGTCCGAAGATCAACGCCGTCAAACAGGCATTGGAAACCCTTTCCCCATCTTTTCCTCCCGCCACAGAGTTTGAACTCGTCGGGTTCGAAGTGGACAGCGGGGTCAGTCATACCCCGTTGTCGCACGAAGAGCTCATGCGGGGCGCCCGCCAGCGTGCGGAGAAGCTGGTCGAAATGGCGCGGAAGAACGGATCCGAGTGGCATTACTTCGTCGGGCTGGAAGGCGGCCTCGACGTAATCCAGGAAACCGCTTTGCCTCTTTCGACACCGCCGGATTTGGCTCAAGGCCCGCGGCGCCGCGTTCTTCTCGAAAGTTGGGCTTATGTTTCCGATGGCGAGCGCGGCCACTACGGCCGTTCGGGCGGCATCGAACTCCCCGACCCTCTCGTTCGCGAAGTTCTTGAGAAGGGCACCGAGCTGGCCCTGGCCATCGATAGGTTTGCTGGCATGGTGGGCATTCGCGACGCGCAAGGCGCCTGGGGCGTTCTTTCCGGCGGTCTCATCAGTCGGCAGGAAGCGTTTCGCCTCGCCGTGATTGCTGCCTTTGCTCCGTTCTATAATGCGAAGATGTACCGCGCCGCAGCCCTGGGCGCTTCCGGTATGCCTTCGTGAGCGCGTCTTGGAACAAGCGCAGATCTGCTTTCGCGCCGAAAGTGATGAATGAAGGCTGAAAACGAACAAGGAGACACCGTGGACATCGTCAAAGGCAATATGGGCTGGATCGAAGTCATCGTCGGTCCGATGTTCTCTGGCAAAAGCGAGGAGCTGATTCGCCGCCTTCGCCGCGCGGAGATTGCGCGCCAGCGCGTACAAATCTTCAAACCCTCGATCGACGAGCGCTACGCCGCCAACGAGATCGTCTCGCACTCCGGCTTGGGCATCCCGTCGGACAATATCGCCACGGCCGCCGAAATCATGGACAAACTGTCTCCGCGCACGGAAGTCGTGGGCATCGATGAGGCGCAGTTTCTTGGCGATGAAGTTGTCGATGTCTGCACCCGGCTCGCCAATCTTGGTAAGCGCGTCATCGTCGCCGGACTGGACACCGACTACCGCGGCCGCCCGTTCGAGCCCATGCCTCGTTTGCTGGCCATTGCCGAAGAAATCACCAAACTGCTGGCCATCTGCGTTCGCTGTGGCAATCCTGCCGTTCACACCCAGCGCCTGGTGGAAAGCGAGGAGTTGATCGTCGTCGGCGCCATGGGAGCTTATGAGGCCCGCTGCCGCCGCTGCTTTGAGCCCAACCCTGCGCTCGCGGTGAAAAAGCAGGACGGCCCGCAGCTCATCGCGCGTAACCGCGCCGCCTCCGGTGGCGCCTAACCGCAACCGACGATTCATAACTCTACCTGCCGAGGTTACCTTTCTGTGGACATCGCCTCTTTCCTTCCTTGAGCTTGCGACAGTGTTCCGTCAAACTACCTCGTCTGAGAAATCCAAAATCAGGCTGATCCTCTCTCATGATCATCGAATCCAAGGCGCCAACCCGTGTGGACTTCGCAGGTAGCACGCTCGACATCTGGCCGCTTTACCTATTTCATCCTGGCTCCGTGACCCTGAACGCCGCGATCTCCCTGTACGCTTCCTGCCGCATCGAAACCAACGGGGGCGAGTCCATCCGCCTTATGTCGCGCGACACCCAGCGCGAAGAAAGTTTCCCCTCCTTCGCCGCGCTCATGAAAACCAAGCGTTACCGGCTTCCGCTCCTTGCAGAAATCGCCAAGTTCTTCCGCCCACAGGGCGGATTCACGTTGATGACCGATTCGGAAGCCCCTGCCGGCGCCGGCATTGGCGGTTCCAGCGCCATGGCCGTGGCCATCTGCGCCGCGCTCGACCGCTTCACGGGGGCGGGGAAGAGCAAGGAGGACTGGATTCACATCAGCCGGGACGCCGAAGCCATCGTTATCAACGTTCCAACCGGTACGCAGGATCACTACCCGCCGGCTTTTGGCGGCGCCGCCGCCATCGAGCTGCCCGCCGGCGGCGAGCATCGCGTCGAGTTACGCGTCAACCTCGATGAACTGGAACGCCGCGTCTTGGTTTGCTATACCGGCAAACCCCGCCAGCACGGCATCAACAACTGGGAAGTCTTCAAAGCCCAAATCGGCGGCAAAAAGGCCGTGCAACAAAGCCTGGAACGGATTTCCGAGGTCGCCCAACGCATGCGCGTAGCCTTCGAGAAACCCGACTGGAAGGAAGCCGGGCGGCTCATGCGTGAGGAATGGTCCTTCCGCAAGCGCAACCTCCCTACGATTTCGACTAAGACCATCGATCGCGTCATTGAAAATGCGCGCCGCAATGGTGCTCTTGCCGGCAAGGTCTGTGGCGCCGGCGGGGGTGGCTGCGTGGTTCTTCTGATCGAGCCGGAAGCCCGCGACCGTGTCGAAAAGGCCGTCGCAGAGGCTGGCGGTGAGGTCCTGCGCGCGACCATTGACCGCCAGGGCGTGAGTGTTGTCTTCCGCTGAGCATCTGCCCGGATGAAAGCCTGGCGAGGGAGCTGGGTGGTCCAAGCATAGCCTTTCCCGTGCTATTGCCCGCAAATCAAAGGGGTTTAGGCTCTGGCGTGCCGGAATCGCTCGAGCGCCGAAGTTGCACTTGCAACCCTCCGTCCCTTCGTACAGCTCCCTTGCTACAGGTACAGGTAAGCGAATTGCGTCTTTCGCCCCCTTTGGCACCTGTTCAGCCGCCTTCCCGCATCATAGAATAGGTAATGCGGGGTGCCCTGGAAGGGCGCCCGCCGAGTTATGCCGAACTGGTACGCCATTCCTCTGGCTCTCCTGCTCCTGAGCGACGCGGATGTCCCCCGCGTCAATAGCCTTCGTCCGCCCGAAAGGACCTTGGCCAACTTTCCCTCGGATGAAGAGATTCCCCTTTTCCCCAGCACAGGAGAGGTCTCCGACGGTAGCCAGACCCAGTCAACGCCCGCCAGCACGCCGAACCAGCCGCTGCAGGAAACCTCCAAGCTGACCTTGATTCGCTTTGTCTCTGGCGAATTTGCCAAGGCCATCAAGTCGCTGCCTGCCGGCAAAGAGGGTTTCAATCTTGTCGTCGGCAAACCGCTTGACACCCAGCTCTTGGATCGCGCCGTCGCCACTCATGGCGCTGCGGTGAATTCCGGTGACAACGTGCAGATTACCGGACTTGAATTCCGCGCCCATCAGGTTGTCGTGGATTTAAATGGCGGGGGGCGTGGCAAACATCGCTGGCGAGATCATCTTCAGATCGGCATTGGCGGTTCCTACCCTACCATGCAAACGACCTCGACTCAGGAAACCGGCCCGCCCGGATTGCAGCCCGGTATGGGCAGCACGATCTTCTTGGAGTGGAATAAGTTCGTTCCGGACATGACCCCGGACGAATTGAAGAAAATTCTCTCGCCCTTCCTCAATTTTCAGAACGAGCGCTCCGCCTCCGTGCAGTGGATCGACACCTTGCCGCCGGAGATGAAGAAAGCCATTCAGGAGCGCCGGCCCATTGTCGGCATGGACCGCGAAGAAGTCATTGCTGCCATGGGCAAGCCCGATCACAAAGTCCGCGAGCGCGACTCCGAAGGCAACGATATTGAGGACTGGATCTATGGCCAGCCGCCGTCCAAAACCGTCTTTGTCCGCTTCACTGGCGATCACGTCACGAAAGTCGAGCAGTTCCCTCAGTAGCGGCCTTTCCTCCTCATTCCCGTGGTTCGACCATCTGCGGCCACTGCAACACTACGATTCTTCCGTCCGCTTCCCGCTCCAGCGTTGGCGC
>DATAIH010000047.1:0-4238 GCA_036262755.1 Candidatus Acidiferrum sp. | reverse complement strand
ATCGACTGGGCCAATCCCTACGCCCGCCGCTACGCCGTACAATTCTGGACCGGCATGCTTGAGCCGTTTTACGACGGAACCATGAGCGGAACCTGGCAGACCTTTCCGCGGGGATACCTCACGGCGGGAAAAGGCGGGATTGAAACGCTGAAACTGATGTCGGGAACGATTGCGGCGAGGTATTTGCGCATTTGGATGACGGAATCGTCGAATACGTGCGATACGCACGGAGCCGCGGACAAACGCAATTGCGCCGGCTATGCCATCAATGAATTGTATGTGGGTACGCTTTCTTCGGACGGGTTTTTCAACGATGTCGTGCAGCATTTGCCGAGCCGCCGCCAGACAGTAACGTGGCCCTCGTCGGTGGATCCATGGCACGCCGAAGCGGACCTGGATTATTCGCGCGGAGACCAGATTGGATTTGATCTGTTCTTTAAGAGTGGCATTACCCGCGGGCTGCCCACCATGGTACCCATCGCGATGTTATACGGGACTCCGGAGGACGCCGCGGCGGAGATCGCCTATCTCTATAAACGTGGCTATCCGATTTCGTGGATTGAGATGGGCGAAGAGGCCGACGGACAGCACATGCTGCCGGAGGACTACGGCGCGCTGTACCTCCAGTTCGCAACTGCAATTCACAAGCTCGTGCCGCAAGCAAAACTGGGAGGGCCGGCGTTTGAAGGCACTTTCGGAGACGTCGAGGTGTGGCCGGACGCGATGGGCCGTGTCTCGTTTCTGGCCCGTTTTCTGGATTACCTGAAAGCTCATGGGCGCTTGAACGATTTCACTTTCTTTTCCTTCGAGCATTATCCGTTCCAAGAAAGGGGCATCATTGCCTCGTGGGGCGACTTGTACATTGAGCCGATGCTGGTGCATCAGGTTGTGCAGGCGTGGAGAGACAACGGGCTGCCACCGAAATTGCCGTTTTTCATGACCGAAGGAAACATGGGCGGCGGCAGCGGGCCAGGGGACGTAAAAAGTGCATTGTGGCTGGCGGACTACGTTGGCGCAATGATGAGTGAAGGAGCCAGTGGAACGTTTTATTTCCACTACATGCCCACACCCGGCGGACGCGGCGGATTCCTCGCGCTAGACAAGGACTACCGCGTGGTGAACTATCCGCCGCAGTATCTGGCGGCGCAGGTCATCACCAAGGAATGGGCACAGCCGGTAGATGCTCCGCACCTTATGTTCCGTGCAACTAGCGATGTGACCGATGATAGCGGGAACGTTCTGGTTACCGCCTATCCGCTCGAGCGGCCCGACGGGCAATGGTCTGTCATGCTGATTAACAAGGATCGCGACAATGACCATGCCGTGAGCGTGTCCTTTGCCGACGGCGGAACGAAACGCGCTCGCCATTTTGCCGGAACCGTGGACCGCATCACCTTTGGTTCGAATGAATATCATTGGCATGGCGATGAGAGTGGGCAAGGCCACGCCGATCCGGACGGCCCGGCGTCAAGATCGACGGTGCAAGGCGGCGCAGATGTGCGATATACCTTGCCAAAAGCGTCCGTCGTCGTGCTGCGCGGCCGCATTGCCGAATAGGCGCGGCCAAGCCGTGCAAAACGGGCTCACGACGCAATAGAAAGTAGCCCGGCTTGCTGCGACAGGGAAGGAGAACTCAATTGACAAGCGATACCCGACGCGGTTTTTTCGGCAAAATTGCAGCGCTCACTGCTTTCTTAAGTGCTACGCCCAAACTCTTCGCCCGGCAAAGTGCGCCTGGCACGCCGGCGGGCAGCAGCCCATCCCAGAGCCTACCCGCCGGAGATGTAGCGCGTCGCGGAAGCAGCCACACGCACAACGGGATCTACTACTTTTCCGGCACGGGCGCCAATGACGGCTATCCCAAGGACGATCATGTCGTCGTGACGGATCCCTTCGAAAAGCATGTCACACGAACCATGGACGCGCTGAAGCGTTCGGTCGAACGCGCGGGCAGCAACATGGACAGTATTATCCATTTGGATGTATTTCTCTGCCTGCCGCTCGCCGACTCTATCCCCATGCCCAGTTCAAAGGCGAGGTTTGATGCGCATAGGGCGCAGTACGACACCCTGAACAAGATTTATGCGACCTATTTCTCGCCGGGAAAAACACCGTCACGGGCCTGCATGGCAGTGGAATGGATTCCGGGTGATTCGCTGATCGAGATCGCCGGCAGTGCAGCGGTGGTCGCGCCATCCGCACCCGCTTCCGACAAATAACTGTTCGCGGCAACGCGGAAGGGAAGAATGCGCATGAATCTGAAGTTTGGTTGGAATCGCCGTTCATTTCTAGCCGCGCTTGGTGCGCTGAGCGGCGGCATTTTTGCACCCCCAGACTTAAAGTCGGCCGTTTTCGGCAAGAAACACAAGCCTTCGGTTTCCTCTCTCGACGGCAATCCCATCCTGCCAATCACAACCGGGCTCGGTTCTACCGGCGACATTTACGCGGAGCTTGGCGTGACGCCTTTAGTTAACATTAATGGAACCCTTACCGTCATCGGCGGCTCGGTGATGAGGCCCGAGGTCATGGAGCTGATTCGCAGGGGCAACCAACACTGCGTTGTCATAGACGAACTCGAGGTTGCCGCCGGGAAATTCATCGCGAAACTGTGTAAATCCCCCGCGGGCTACACCGGTCTCGTAACCGCCGGCGCCGCAGCCGCCATCGTTGTGGGGTACGCCGGCATGATGACGGAAGACCTTGAACCTCGGCTGCGCGACATCCCTGATGTGAGCAATTTTCCCAGGAACGAAGTGATCATCCAAAAGAGCCATCGCTTTCCATTCGATCATCAGATCCGCCAAACCGGCGCGAAGTTGGTGGAAGTGGAAACCCGCGAAGAGATGATTGCGGCGATCAACCCGAAAACTTTGGCCATTCACTTCACCAACATCCTGTCCGATAAGGGAAAAGTCAGCGGCGCGGAGACCGTGGAAATCGCCAAGGAGCACAATCTCTACACCTTCAACGATGCCGCCGCGGACGTGCCGCCCAAAGAACGGCTTTGGGAATACCCGGCCATGGGCTTCGACATGGTCACCTTCAGCGGCGGCAAAGATATCCGCGGACCGCAGGCGTCGGGGATCTTGATTGGGAAAGAAGAGCTGATTCGCTATGCGTTGCTGAACATGAGCCCTCAGGAGGATCGCATTGGGCGTTGCTGCAAGGTCGGCAAGGAGACCATTCTCGGCCTGCTCAAGGCGCTCGAGATCTTCATCAACGAAGACTTCGATGCCACCCTGAAAATGTACGATGAGCGCGCGCAGGTGATTACCGCTGCCGTAAAGAAGTTTGGCGTAACCGCGCTCCCTCGGCAATTCAACCCGCAAGCTCTAGGCAATGTCACTCCACGCTATAGTTGGCAGATTCCCCCGGAGCTGGGCATTACCGGGCCCGAAGTTATGCAGCAGCTCGCCGATACGCGCCCGCTCGGCATAGGCAGCATGGGTGCCAGTGCAAGCGGCATGCGTGGACGAAACCCAGACGCCCCAGCGGGGGACAACCACCAAGAAAATCATCGTCCGCCTCGCGACCCGCACACTTTCGGTTTTCCTGTCTGGCAGCTAAAGGATGGCGAGGACAAGATCATCGCGAACCGCCTCGTCGAGATCTTCAGCACCGTCCCCAAGGCCTAGATGTTCAGCAACGTTGAAAGCATTCCCGGCGTGGAAGCGAGAGTCTTCATTCCCCTGTTGCGAACCATGTCCCGCACTTGCTGATTACCTACGACCCCAATCGCATCAAGCTGTCAGCGCACCCGCAGAGGGATGCAAGTCGCGGTAGTGGATAGGATGGGACGGCGATCAGGACATAGTCGTCGCTGGAAAGTCCGGTCTATTTCTCTTCGAGAACCTGGCAGCGCAACGTTTCGAGGCCGTCATAGCTGGTCCTTATTATTGACGCATGGCCCTGTTCTTCGGTCGCATCGCGGATGGTCACCTTGCTACCAGCTGCTGGCCGCCATCGATGTCGTACGTCGCGCCCGTCAGCGCCGTGTTGGCCATGATGTGCACGGCGAGGGCGGCGACGTCGGCCGGTCCGACGACTCGCCGGATTGGCAGCGTCGCGCGAAGCTCATCGCGACGCCTGTCAAGGTCCTCCCCGAGCAGCGATGCCGACAGCGGCGTGTCCACGAAGCCGGCAGCGATCAGGTTGACGCGGACGGGTGCCAGTTCGAGCGCAAGGTTTGCGACCAGCGCGGGCATCGCCACGGTAACCGCCGAGACGACTCCGAGGAC
>DATAIH010000046.1:0-14581 GCA_036262755.1 Candidatus Acidiferrum sp. | reverse complement strand
CGTATTCTCGAAATGCTGAAAGAGCACGGCTGGTCTCCGGCCCGCTGCATTCCTCACGGCGGACACCAAATGTCGCTCAACATTGGGGCCGGCCTCGGCCTCGGGGGCAATGAATCTTACCCCGGCATTTTTCAGCCTTTCGGCGGATTTGCGGACGCTATCCCTGTCGAAAGCGGATACGTCGGATTGCCGGATGCTCCCGGCATCGGTTTCGAAGCCAAGAGCGAACTATATCGCGTGATGAAGGCGCTTGCTGAGTAGCGAGAGGTGGGACGGCTAAATCAGACCCGCGGAAAATGGGTCTTCTTTCTAAAGAAAAATTAATCCTTTTTTCAGGTATTAAATTTTATAGTGACATATCGTCGATAACCAGCCTAGTTGGCGACTGCAAATCGCACCCTGTGATGAATTTTGTTTTGCGGGCTGCCGCATACAAGGAGAACCACGAATGGGACCCGATCGACCTACGCATGAGCCGACCGCTGGTGCGAGTGCGGCCGTCACACGGCGGAGTTTGTTCGAATTTGCGGGTCTGGCGATCGCTTCCTCTGTTTTTCCATTCGACTCGGCGATCGCGCAACCTTCCCCTGGGCAGGACCAACCTCTGCCGTCCCCACCGATCAGCCCGCTCATGGAAGAACTCAGCAATTACATGAGTCAGGCGGTGACACGCCTTTTGCCCGAGGAAGTCGTCGAGAAAGCCAAGCATCATGTCTTGGACACCTTTGCCGCGATGATCTCCGGGTCCGCATTGGCCCCGGGGCTCGCCGCTTTGCAATTTGCGCAAGCGTATGGCGGCAAAGAGGTCGCAACCGTAGTTGCTTCCAGGACCGTGTGTGGCCCTATCGAAGCCGCATTCGCCAATGGCGTGCTTGCCCATTCCGATGAAACGGACGACTCTCACGGCCCATCTCGGTCGCACCCCGGCGCTTCGGTTGTTCCTGCTGCGTTTGCTGGGGGGGAGCAATTCGGTATCAGCGGCGCTCATTTCCTTCGCGCGGTCGTGCTCGGTTATGATGTCGGGCCGCGCGTGACGATGAGCATGGGCGGTCCCGCTTACCAGGCGGCCACCCATCGCAGCACGCATGGTACGGTTGCCACGTTCGCGGCCGCGGCGGCGGCCGGCTGCGCTGCGGGATTTAACGCGAAGCAGTTTCGTTATTTGCTTGACTATGCAGCGCAGCAGACTTCGGGGATTGGGGCCTGGGCGCGGGACATTGAGCACATGGAAAAGGCATTTCTCTTCGGCGGGAAACCCGCGGCTGGCGGAGTAGCCACGTCGACGCTCATTCGGTCGGGTTGGACGGGGGTCGACGACGTTTTTTCGGGATCCGACAATTTTTTTGAGGCTTACGCCCCAAGGGAAAATGGCGTCCTGAAGGCCGATCCGTCCCAGCTCACCAAGGGACTAGGCGAGCGGTATGAAATCACACGCACCAACATCAAGAAGTGGAGTGTAGGCTCTCCTATTCAGGCGCCCCTCGATGCGCTGGCCGGCTTTTTCCAGAAACGATCCTTCAGCGCGGACGACGTGCGAAAAGTTGTTGTTCGCATTGCGACTGACGAGGCCAATACCGTGAGCAACCGCGAAATGCCTGACATTTGCATGCAGCACATGGTGGCGGTAATGCTGCTCGACAAGACGGTCACTTTTGCTTCGGCGCATGACAAGCCACGCATGCAGGATCCCGCCGTTTTGCGCCAACGCGCCAAAGTCGACGTCGCAGCGGATCAACGCATCGATGCCCGACGGCCACGCCGCGAAGCCATCGTCGAGCTAACGCTTGCGGATGGCACGCAGCTCAGCGAGTGGGTACGTGACGTGCGCGGCACCGCGGAAAATCCAATGACTCGCGACGAAGTAGTGACCAAAGCTCGGGACCTTATCACTCCGGTCCTCGGCGCTGCCGGTTGTTCCGCTCTCATTGGCAAGTTGCTGTCACTCGAGACGCTGGGTGACGTTCGCGAACTTCGTCAGGCCCTTCAAAAAGGTTGAGTGATGCTGACTCCGGCTGCAGCAACCGCAAGAATACCGCTGGCACGCAAAAAGCCTCTCTACACAGATCTGTCTTTTCAGGTACTACTGGGTGTCGGCGGTGCGATTCTCCTTGGCTACGTCAGTCCCGTCACGGCTGTGGCCATGAAGCCGCTCGGCGACGCCTTCATTCGCTTGATCAGCATGATCATCACGCTCGTGATCTTCTGCACGCTGGTTACAGGTATTGCCGGCATGGAAGACATGAAGAAAGTGGGTCGCGTAGGCGGCAAGGCTATTTTGTATTTCGAGGTCGTCTCGACACTGGCGCTGCTGATCGGGCTCCTCGTCGGCAACCTTGCGCATCCCGGCAGGGGTTTCCATGTCGATCCGGCCACTCTCGATGCAAGAGCCGTGGCGGATTATGCGGGGCAAGCGAAGGCCCAGAGTGTGGCCGATTTTCTCATGCACATCATCCCCTCCACAGTGCTGGACGCATTTGCCAAAGGGGACATTCTGCAAGTTCTGTTTGTGTCTCTTCTGTTTGGCTTTGCGTTGTCGCTTGCAGGCCGTCGCGGCAAACCACTCGTCGACTTCCTGGACACTCTCACGGGTATTGTTTTCGGTGTCGTAGCCATTCTGATGCGCTTTGCTCCCATCGGCGCTTTTGGCGCGATGGCCTTCACGATCGGCAAATACGGTTTGGCCTCACTGGGTCCGCTGGTCAAATTGATCGCCACGCTCTACATTACGTCGATACTGTTTGTTGTGGTTTTGCTTGGAGGCGTCGCGCGCCTGGCAGGCTTCGGAATCTTCCGATTTCTTTGGTTTCTCCGTGAGGAGATTCTTCTTGTTCTGGCCACGAGTTCCTCGGAACCGGCGCTGCCGCCACTCATGGCCAAGCTGGAGAAACTCGGGTGCTCTAAGGCGTTGGTCGGCCTGGTGGTTCCGACCGGCTATACCTTCAATACCGACGGCACCAGTCTGTACATGACCATGGCGGCTTTATTCGTGGCTCAGGCAACCAATACGCACCTGACTCTGGCTCAGCAGTTCATGATTTTAGGCGTGGCTGTACTCACTTCCAAAGGCGCCAGCGGCGTGCAAGGAGCCGCTTTTGTCGCTCTTGTCGCAACGATGATGGTCATTCCGACGATACCGGTCGCGGGGATGGCTTTGATTCTGGGGATTGATCGCTTCCTGAGCATGTGCCGCGCCATCGTCAACATGATTGGCAACGCTGTCGCAACGTTGGTGATCGCTCGCTGGGAGAAGGAGCTCGACAGCAGCACCTTGCATCAACATCTCCTGGAAGGGATTCCGGCGAACGGAAGCTCGCAGAGCGCAGGTTGCTCCACTGCAACCTGAACGATAACGGAATGTGTTTTGAATAGAGAAACGATGAGTCTCCAGCTCGGTCCAATCTCTAGAGCAATTCTAGCGGTGATAATCGCGATAGCTTTTGCTTTGTTGCTTCCCCTTGTCGCTCTGGGACAGACCCGAGGACGGAGTCTTTCCGGCAAGGTCAAATCGCCTTCCGGTACCCCTATTCCGAACGCACAGATTTCCGTCAAGAACCTCGCCGACGGCAACGGGTTTTCCACGAAGTCCGGAGAGGATGGATCTTACAAGCTGGCAAACCTGGCGCCAGGGAATTACGAGGTTTCTGCCTCCGCTCCCGGCTTTGCGGATGCGCGAATGTCGGTAGCCATGAGTGCGGACCGAGACCAAGTGGCCGACCTGACCTTGCCCGCTGGCAGCGAACAAGGGGCTTCGTCCGCAGTCAGCGGCGTGGTCAGCTCGCAAAGTGTACGCGAGCTGCCATTGAATGGGCGTTCTGCGTCCGATCTGGCCGCGCTTGAGCCAGGCGTGGAAACTGCGCGCACGCAAACCTCAGGACAAGGCCAATACGGTTTTGGAACACAAATGACCATCTCCGGCGGCCGGCCGCGCCAGAATGATGCGCGCCTGGATGGCATCAGTGTGAACGACTATTCCAACGGCGCTCCAGGGAGCGCTCTCGGCGTCAATCTTGGCGTAGATGCCGTCGAGCAGTTCACCGTGTTGACCAGCAACTACCCCGCACAGGTCGGCCGCTCCTCCGGCGGAGTGGTGGGCGCAACCACGCGATCGGGCAGCAAGAATTTCCATGGCGATGTCTTCGAGTTCATCCGCAACAGCGCGCTCGATGCCCGGAATTTCTTCGACCCGGCAACAAAGCCGCCTTTTCGGAGAAATCAATTTGGTGCCTCCGCCGGCGGCCCGCTTTGGAAAAACCGGACATTTATCTTCGGAGACTATGAGGGACTGCGCCAATCCCTCGGCATCACGCAGGTGGATACGGTTCCGTCGTCGTCGGCGCGCGCAGGAAATCTATCGACCGGGGCCATAACCGTCGATCCCAATGTCCTGCGCTTTGTGAATGCTTTCTTCCCGTTGCCGAATGGCGGATTGCTCGGAGCCGGAGACACGGGGATTTTTACGTTCTCGGGACAGCAGGTCACTCCGGAGAACTACTTTACAACCCGCGTCGACCACAACGTTTCCTCCAATGACAAGCTTTCCGGCACGTACATGTTCGACAGCGGAACCGTGCGCCAGCCCGACGAAATGAACAACAAGATCACCGGATACGATTCCCGGCGGCAATTCTTTACGGTGAGCGAGGCGCACACGTTTAATCCTCGATTCGCGAACTCTCTGCGATTCGGCATTTACCGAGTCGTCGCCAGCACCGGGCTCACGTTTCCATCGGGAAATCCCGCCGCGGCCGACACTTCTTTCGCTACGGTGCCGGGTCACAATGCGGCAAACGTAATTGTGCCGGGACTCACCTCCTTTACCGGTGGCCTTGGCGCTCCCACGAGTTATCACTTCCACTGGACTACCATTCAAACCTACGACGATTTCAGCTGGACCCGAGGAACCCATGCCCTCAAATTTGGTGTGGGAGTCGAGCGCGTTCGAGATAACGAGCTCGGCGTCAGCAATCCGAACGGCGAGTTTCTCTTCAATTCGCTTTCCGGCTTCCTCGCCAACCAGCCCTTTTCCCTGAGCGCAGCTCTTCCCAGCGGTGTCAGCCCGCGCGGGATTCGCCAAGCCATTGTCGGAACCTACGCTCAGGACGACTGGCGCTGGCGTCCGAACTTTACAATCAATCTCGGGCTGCGCTACGAGATGTCCACCGTAATCAGCGAAGTTCAGGCGAAACTGACGGTTCTGCGCAACCTTACGGACGCAACGCCCCACTTGGGCGATCCCCTGATCTCCGATCCCACTCTTCTCAACTTCGAGCCGCGAATAGGCTTCTCTTGGGATCCCTTCCGCGAGGGCAAGACCTTCGTTTCTGGCGGCTTCGGCATGTTCGATGTACTGCCACTGCCTTACTTGTTTCAAATGAATGAACTGTATTCAGCCCCATTTTTTGAATCTGCGAGCGCAAACAACCCTGGAAAATTTCCGAGCGCAGCTTATGCGGCGCTGACGAACTCGACGAACACGTTCAGGCAGGCCTTCTTTGAGCCGCATCCCGGCCGCAATTACGTGATGCAATGGAATTTCACTGTGCAACGTCAATTGGCGACGGACTTGAGCCTGCGCGCGGGGTATGTGGGCTCACGCGCGATTCACCAGCCGTTCCGGACCGAAGAAGCCGACATCGTTCTGCCTACGGCGCTTACTTCCCAAGGTTATGTCTGGCCGGTGCCGATAGGAAGCGGAACGCGCTTGAATACAAACGCAGGGCGAATCACCGCCGGCTTTTGGGATGGCCGGGCCTATTACGACGCGTTGCAAGTCCAGGTCAAAAAGAAGATCGGACGGAACTCGCAATTGGGCGGTTCTTATACCTGGGGAAAAACGATCGACACCGGCTCGGGGAGCATGGTCGGAGACGAATACGCAAACTCCATTTCGAGCCCGCTGTTTTTCAATCTGCGCCTGAATCGCGGTTTGGCGGATTTCAACGTGAGCCACGATCTGAGTGTGAATTACACCTGGGAGCTGGGCACGCCGAAATGGAAATCGGAATTCGCCGATTGGGGATTGGGGGGATGGCAGGTCGGAGGGGTTTTTCAGGCCAGCGCAGGCGTTCCTTTCACGCCGGGCTTCGCCGGGGACACACTTGGCGTCTCCGGCACTGACCCCAGCGTCGATGTGCCTGACTTGGTTACCGGCGCGGGCTGCGGCTCGGTCGTGAATCCTGGAAACCCGAATCACTACATCAAGACGCAATGCTTTGCCGTGCCGACCGCGCCCAACCAGGCATTCTTCAATGCGAATTGCGATCCGGCTCCGCCTATAGGTCCGAACGGCGCACCGCAACAACTTGCTCCCGGAGATTTGAGGTGCTTCAACCTGCGCGGTAATCTGGGGCGAAACACACTGATCGGGCCCGGCCTGGTGAATTTCGATTTTTCCTTATTCAAGAACAATTTCATCAAGAGGATTTCCGATGCGTTCAATGCGCAGTTTCGTGCTGAGTTTTTCAACGTTTTCAATCGCGCGAATTTTGCACCACCTCTGGACAACCGAAACGTCTTCGACGCCGCAGGGAATCCGATCGCCAACGCGGGGTTGATTACATCGACGCAAACCCCATCGCGCCAGATTCAGTTCGCCCTCAAGTTGATCTGGTGACCGAGCAATTTGTCAGGATGCAATGGGCTTTAGCGAAGAGTGAGCGTGTTAATCCTTTTCGGGACTTCTCCAACGGGTATCACGGTCATAAGTTTCATCGTCCTCGAATCAACTGCCGAGACCGAGGCAGCTCCTGAATTTGAGATGTAGACCACGGAACTGTCAGGCGTAAACGTGATCCACTCGGGAACGGAGCCGGTGGGAACATGGTTGGCCGGGTAGACATTCGGCAAGGAACAGTGCCCGACCAGCTTAAGGTCGGGCAGAGAATATTCAAAGACCGCATTGGCAACCGTGCTTCCGACCCAAAGAGATTTTCCATCGGGAGCGACACCAATCCCGTGGGAAGGAGTGTTGAAGCGCACCTCGGCGGCGCCATAGCCGCCAGGATGATCGGGGAATTTCACGCGAGCGACTTCTACATGCTTTGCGAAATCAACAACAGCAAATCCATTGAGGTTCGAAAGCTGCGCAAAAATGCGCTTCGTGGAACCGTCGGGGTTCGCCTCGAAGGCCATCGGGCGCACGCCATTGTCGAACTGAACCTCCCACGCAACCTGCTCGTTCTGGAGATCGATGACCGTTGCGGATTTGGACTCGATTGAGCCTGCCACGGCGTACTTCCCGTCGGGAGTGACATAAATATTGTGGATGCTTCTGTTGATGGGAATGGTCTTTGCGAGCTTGAGGGACGTTGTATCGATCTCATCGACGGCCCCGGGGAGCGCGCGGATGCCCACCAGCACGAGCCCGCCATCCTTGGTTATCGTGAGGTTGTTCGGACGGCCACTGAGCGGAATTTTCCTGACGATTTCTCCGCGCTGTCGGTCGATGACGTCGAGCACGCTTTCCGACTCATCGCTGACGTAGACGCGCGACCCATCCGGTGAAAAGTTGATGCCGTGCGGCAGCTCGATACCGCGTATCACCTGAACGACGCTGTTCGTAGCGGAATTAATGACGTCGACGGTGGCTCCGGCGCTGTTGGTAACGTAGATGAGTGAGCCGCTCTTCGATTTGAGGTTAGAACCTGTACGAGCGCTGCGGACCCAATCGGCGATTGTGAGCCAGTCAGGATCGTTTTGCGACTCGAACTGCCTGCCGCCGGAATGAAATGCGTCTCCACCGGCTTCCGGAGCCAGTGGGTGTATCAAAAGCAGGCTGGAACGCGGATCACCTGGAGCAACGAGCCTGGTTAGCGTCTGAAAGTTTCGCCGCGATTGTTCCTCGGTCCACTCCTTGGCGGCATCCGACAAGCGCTCAAGGTGAAACACCCTGCTCGGATCGGAATGGCAAGCGTAACAGCGAGCGTGACCGGGGCGCTCTTTCAGGAAGATTGGCTCGACCGTTGATTTGAAAACTTCGAAATCAAAAACCACTTTCGAAGAAGCGGCAGCGGTTTGCTGCGATTGGCCGGAATTCGCCGACTGGGACTGGTGCGCGGGGTTTTTCGCGGCGGCAATGGCCAACATAGCAGCCGCGGGAAGCAGACTTGCCACCGCGGCGATCACTGGCACGCGGAGTCCGGCTTTTCGAAGATTCAGCATTTTCATAACCTTAACTTCGTTGGCGGCTTATATTAGCGCAGTCCGAGCCCAAAACGTCGATGCTTATCGTCGTCACTCGTTCGAGCAGCCTCCAGCGCAAACCGATCATCGCCCGTAGACGAGAAGGCGAAACGTTCCTGAGACCGGCGTGGGCTGGGGCTTCGGCTGTTCGGTCGTCGGCGCAGGCGTTGGGCCAAAGTCGGCCGTGTCAATGAAGATGCGGTGCCCCTTGTGATCAAGCGCCGCGTTGCGTGCGCCGAATTCGGTTTTTACGGTTTCGACGATGCTGAATTTGTCAGGCGCGTCTTCGTGAAAAATGTGCAGCGTCCCTTCACGCGTTGCGGTAAAGAGCAAACCCGTTTCCGGCTCATAAATATTGGTATCGACGCCGGCGCCGATAGGACATGTTTGAATCACTTTGCCAGTCTCAGCATCCATGATCGCGAGAAGTTTGTTGCGGCCTCCGACAAAAAGCACGTGGTGGCTGACGTCCATGTCCATGGCCGTGGCCTCTTCCGCAGGCGCGATGGGCCACCGCGATTTGATCGTATTCGTTCGTGAGTCGAGAGCGACGACTTCATTTTTGTCTTCGATGTTGTCGTAGATGATGCCCTTGCCGTCGGCAACGGCGTACTCTGGGCGGCCGCCCATGGAAATCGTCGCGACGACCGTATCTGTCGCGGGGTCAATCACAGATGAATCGCTCGTTTTACCGTTCATAGTGAAGACATGCTTCGACGCGGGATCGTAAATGATGCAGTCGGGATTGCCGCCCGTCTTGATGTGGCCGGTCGTCTTCAACGTCTGGATATCAAAGACGACCACTTCGTTGGCACCCCCGTCGCTGATGAAGCCCTTGCCAAGATACTGGACCAGAGCAATGCCGTGGACACGCTTCAGATCAGGGATACTGCCCACAATTTTGCCGCTATCCGCTTCGACAACTTTAACTTCGGTGTTGTGGGAGAGGTACAGACGCCGCGAGGCGGGATCGAAGGTGATGTAGTCCCAATACTCTTTTCCGCCGGGGGCAGCCCCAAGGTCATATTTCTTGAGCAGGTGATAAACACCCTCAGGTGAAGCGGCAATGGTCAAGCCGGCAATCAGCGCAACGGCCAAACCAATCGCGACACGGCGAAACCCAAGAGAATTCATTAAGCCCTCCGACTCGGAGTTATTGCCGGCGGCAGACGCAAAGTCCACCGACCACACGAGCCGATATTCAGTTCCCGCTCTCGGCCGGAACTAGAAGATGAATTTGACCGCGAACTGAATCTGGCGCTCGGGAATCGTTGTTCTGACCAGAACTCCCGCGAGACTGCTGAGAGTTCCTGTCCCGTCAAAGATGTCGGTATTGCCGTCACCCACTTGCGGAGGCGCAAAGTTCGGGTGATTAAGAATGTTGAAGATTTCCATGCGGAATTGCACGTTGAAATTTTCCGAGATTCGCTTGATGTGGTTGTTCTTAAAGACGGAAAAGTCCAGATTGGTGATTCCGGGACCAATCAAAATATTTCGGCCGGCATTTCCGCGAAGATTGAAACAAGCCAGGGGAGACAACGGGGGAGCGATCGGCGCTCCGAGGCTTGGCGGGGCAGGATCACAGTTGGCGTTCCAGAACGTTGCGTCCGGTGCCGTCGGAACGCCAAAGCATTGCGTCTTGATGTAATTGTTGGGGTTTCCGGGATTCACGACGGAGCTGCAACCTGGCCCGCCTAGGCGGTTCGGGAAAGCAAAATCGTCGCCGCTGAGTGTATTAGCGGGGTCCGATCCGGTTCCCCATGTCGCCGTAAAAGGCACGCCGTCACTCACCGTGAAAATGAGACCGAGCTCCCAACCATCGGTCGCCCATCTGGCTGGTCCGGCAAATGACTTTGCTGTCGGCACCGCCCAGGTGCCATTCACCACCAGCGTGCGCCCAACGTTGAAATCGGAGAGCCCGCGCGTGAGCCGCATATCGAAATAGTTCAAGCTGGAGATGGAGTTACCGAAGGCATCGCCCGCCACTGTTGCGGAACTCGTGTCCATACTCTTTCCCCAGGTGAACGTACTCTGCATTTGGAAGCCGTGGGTCATACGCCGCGCCAACTGTAACTCCAGAGCACTGTAGTAAGACAGCCCCTGGTAAAACATTCCGCGGATCGAGCCGAAGGCCGGGTTGATCGGATTCGGTGGATTGCCGGCATTTGGTCCGGTGGTGAGGTTTCCGTTCGAATCCACTTGGGGCCAGAGATAACCGGCCGAAGTTTTTGTAGGAATGGTGAGATCCGATTCATCGACGCGGAACGGTTGGTGCACACCGCGTGATCCTACGTACGCAACCATTGCCGCGAGGTTTTGGCTGAGTTGGTATTGAAGATTGAGGTTCCATTGCACCACGTAATTGCGCTTCGGATTCGAGTCAATAAAAGTAGTGCGCAGCCTGTTTCCGGCGATCAAACATGGCGTTACCAAGGGGAAGGTAAGCGCAGTTCCGGACGGACAGGCCGAAGGAGGGGGTGACGACGCTTTAATCGTCGTGTACTGGAAAAAGGGTATGGCTTGCGTCTCCATCAGGACGAATTGATAGGGAAGGGGCAGCACATCGAACAACCCCGCCCCGCCACGCACAGCCATCCTTCCGTTGTGGAGAGGATCCCACGCGAAACCGATGCGTGGCTCAAAATTGTGCAGCGTCGGGTTTGAGAACAGCGGGCCGACGCTTGCGCAGCTTCCGGCCACCATCACACCGCACACGGGCAACGGATCAGTGAGGTGCCGGAGGTTGACCAGTTTTCCGTCGGTTTCCGTTGGCACGGTCGCCATTTCGTACCGCAATCCCAAATTCAACGTGAGGTTTGGCCTTGCGCGCCAGTCATCCTGCACGTAGCCCCCGAAAATGTTCTGCCTGAAATTGCGAGGCGTCAGAGAAGCGGCAATGCCCCCCTGAAACTTGGTCCCCTGTCCTTGCAAGAACGATGGCAAGTCGACAAAGTTCCAGATTCCATTGGGGTCGGTAAGCGCGGTCGCTTGCAGCAGCATGCGCTCGAAGGCAAAACCAAATTTTACGCTGTGGGTGCCTCGATTGTAGAAGGCGTCGTCGTAGCCCTGGAAAGAATTCCACCGATAGAAATAGGTCGGAAGTCCGCCCACGCCGCCCGGCATGTCGGTCGGCCCGCCTCCAATGTGAACGAAGGACGCGTCGCGGCCGGAGAAAGCAGCAAGACTCGGGTCCGACGCAGCAGGATTCATAGCGGTCAGACTCTGATTGTTGTTCACCGATTCATGGTTGTAACCGAAACGGACGGCATTGACGAAGGTCGGCGTAAAGCCGTGAGTTTCTTCGGCGGCCACGATCTGCCGCGAAGTCAGGCTACCCAAAAGGACATTGCCGAAGGGGTCGGGCGATGAGTAGGGAGTTCTGTCGAATAGGTAGGTGCCGAAGAGGCTGTCCTTCTCCGAAAACTTGTGGTCTACGCGCGAGGTGACAAAATTTTCGTTGATGACCTGCTGGGCAGAGAATACGAACGGGCAAACATCTTGGCCGCAGGCTGCGGGTATCGGGTAGAGCGCGAGATATTTCATCGCTGCTGGCGCAACTGTCACAGTCCCGGTGGAAAGAACCCCGTTGCGCGCGCCGGGTGATGGGACCAAATCCAGGTTTGCAATTCCTTTGGACTGCCGGACGCCTTCGTAGTCTGCAAAGAAGAATGTTTTGCTTTTTATAATGGGCCCCCCGATCCCTCCGCCAAATTGATTGCGTCGGAAGGGCGACCGCTGGCCGGCCTCGAAGAAGTTCGCCGCATCCAGTTTGTCGTTCCGAATGAATTCATACGCGCTTCCGTGGAAGGCATTTGCTCCCGACCGCGTTACTGCGTTGACCACGCCTCCCGAAGTCTTCCCATACTCAGCAGAATAGTTGCTGGTAAGAACGGAAAACTCTTGAATTGCGTCGACCCCCAAGTTGCCGCCGAGGACACTTCCCGGGGCGCCGTTCGCGTAATCGTTCAGACTGACGCCGTCGAGGCGGTAATTGTTCTGCTGCGGACGCGCTCCGGAAATTGTGAGCTGCTGCCCGAATCCGCGGTTGCCGCGATCGGAGCCAGTCTGGAAACCGGGCTGCGTCTGAATCGTATCCACGCCAGGCTGAAGAGCGGCCAGGTCCGTCCAGCTGCGGCCATTGAGCGGAAGCTCGCGCACGGTGTTAGCATTCACGACCGCGCTTATCTCGGAGCTCACAAGCTGAATAGCAGGCGCTTCCGTCGTCACCTCGACAACGGTTTTGGCCACCGAGCCTACGCGGAGGCTCAGGTTGAAGGCTTGCTGAGCGCCAACCGTGAGGGTAATTCCTTTGCGAACCTCGGTAGTGAAACCTTTCGCGGCGACAGTGATTTCATATTCTCCTGGCAGTAGGTTGGGGGCGGTGAAGAAACCATCTGAGTTGGTCATAATGGTCGTGGTGACTCCCGTCGCCACATTGGTGATCGAAACCTGAGCCTGAGGGATGGATTTCTCGGAGGGATCGGTTACCGTGCCGTAGATCGTTCCACCGGCTACCTGGGCGTGCGTTGCAATGGAAAGGAAAGTTCCTAGCAGCAAAAAAGCCGCGAAGCCGCGACCAAACGAAAACACTCCGCAGAAGCTTCGAAAGGACACAGATCACCTCCTACATTTCGTCGGAGCGTATTCTATAGCTCTCAACCCTGCCTTAACCCAAGATTAATTTCTGTTCAGGTGAGTCTTCCGCGCGCATTTGCACGCTTTGTGACATGGGCAAAACAATTGTGAAGGCGGAGCCCGAGCCGCGCGCGCTCTGGCATTCAATGGATCCGCCTTGCGCGCGCGCGATGGCCTGCGCAATTGCAAGGCCGAGGCCCCCGCTGTGCAACTCACCGTTTCCCGGCTGGGGGCCACGGTAAAAACGCTCGAAAATGAAAGGCAAATGCTCGCTCGCGATTCCCACGCCTTCATCCGCAAAACGAATTCGAATTGCGCTTCCATTTTGGGCAAGGCTGACGTGCACTCGCGAATTGGCGGGCGAGTACTTGATGGCATTATCCAAGAAGATCAAAAACAGCTCATGGAGGAAGGCCTCATCCCCAACATAAGCCACTTCCCCGCTCAGGTCGCGCACGATCGAAATATTCTTCGCCCGGGCGCGCGGAGTAACCAACGCGCAGGCTTCGTCCAGAACTTCATTGATGTAAACGGGTTCGCTTTCAAGGTGCAGTTGCCCCGCGTCCGCCATCGAGAGTGTAAACAACCCCTCCACAATTCGCGTCAGTTTCTTCAGTTCGTCATCGATGGCCACAAGGGTCTTTCGATATTCGTCCGCCGTGCGGGGCTTGGAAAGTATCAACTCCGTTTCACCGTGAAGTACGGCGAGCGGCGTGCGCAATTCGTGAGAAGCGTCGGTAACGAATTTGCGAAGCTGGCTGACGGCGGAATCGACGCTTTGCAGGAGATGATTGAAAGTCTCCGCCAGGCGGCCCAACTCGTCATGAGGTGAAGTAACCGGCAAGGGCTCCCAGAATCCATGACGATCGGTCACCCGTTTGGCCATTAACTTGGCGTGGCGCGTCAGCGCTTTGACGGGCGTTAGGCTCCTCCCCACATAGAAGGCCGAAATCGCAGCCGTGACCAGCAGGCTAAGCGGAAAAAGAAGTAGCGTGATGCGTCCAAAAGTGTCCAGCAAGCGATTTGTACCAAACGTGGGGATCGCGACCGCTACAAACCGCTTCCCAGCGGCTTGCTGAAAAGGAATGAGCGCAACCCGAACCGACTCGGAATCCCCAACCGATCCTATGCCGAATACGGGATTTGAATCGTTTAGTTTTAATCCCTTCAAGTCGACCGGATTTGTCAAGTTTCTGGAGCGTTGCAGCAGTTTTCCATCTCCATCGAAGAGCTCAAAGAATTGCCCGGGAATATCCAAGCGTTCTATGTCTCGGGCATTCGGCTCCGAGGCTATGTCAGAAATGATTGGGCGCGAAGTTTCGAGCAATTGGCGGTTCAGCTGCGCCGGAATGGCATGAACGAGCAATCCCCAAAAGGCCAGATAAGAGGCGGCAAGTAGGATGCCTACGACGGAGCAAAAAAGCACCATCATTCGAGACCGAAGCGTCTTTGCCTTCATGATTCCAAAGCTCCCAGCCGGTAGCCCACACCTCGAATGGTGTGAATGAGTTTCGTTGGCCGGTCATGGTCGATCTTCTGGCGCAAACGGTTGACGTAGACCTCCACGAGATTCGTCTCGCTGTCGAAATGGCAGTCCCACACGTGTTCCACAATCTCGCTGCGCGTGACGAGTTCGGGCGCGCGAAGAAGCAGGAGCTCGAGTAAAGAAAACTCCTTGCTTGTAAGGGGGATTACGTCTTTTCCGCGATGGGCGCGACGGCGGTGGCGGTCGAGTTCCAAGTCTCCGTATCGAAGCCGGGCGTTG
>DATAIH010000045.1:0-59466 GCA_036262755.1 Candidatus Acidiferrum sp. | reverse complement strand
CGTTCTGCTGTTCGTCGGCTGGGAGGGCGTCGGTCTTTCAAGCTATTTGCTGATTGGTTTTTGGTTCTTGAAAAAGTCCGCCGCGGATGCGGGCAAGAAGGCGTTCATCGTCAATCGCATCGGTGATTTTGGCTTCATGCTGGGGATGTTCTTGCTGTTCAGAGCATTCGGGACGCTCGATTTCCAGACGGTCTTTAGCAGGGCCGGTACTTGGCCTGCGGAACCGATGGGCCATTTCGGCACGCTCACGATTGCATGCCTTTTGCTCTTTATGGGCGCGGCCGGAAAGTCCGCCCAGCTTCCTCTCTATGTCTGGCTCCCGGACGCCATGGAAGGTCCGACACCGGTCAGCGCCTTAATTCACGCGGCGACTATGGTGACCGCGGGTGTCTACGTGGTCGAGCGCTCGCACGTTTTATTCTCGCGTTCGCCGACCGCCATGCTGGTAGTCGCCGTCGTGGGCTGCGCGACAGCGTTTTTCGCCGCCACCATCGGGCTGGTGCAAACGGACATCAAGAAAGTCTTGGCGTATTCCACCGTCAGCCAGCTCGGTTACATGTTTCTCGCCTGCGGTGTTGGCGCATTCACAGCGGGCATCTTTCATTTGATGACCCATGCATTTTTCAAGGCACTGCTTTTCCTTGCCGCCGGCAGCGTGATTCACGCCATGGGCGGCGAGCAGGAAATGCCCAAAATGGGCGGGCTCGGCAAGAAGATTCGCTGGACCTACTACACCATGCTAACCGCGACTCTGGCTATCGCGGGCATTCCCCTTTTTGCCGGGTTTTTCTCGAAAGACGCCATTTTGTTTGCCACCTTCCAGAGCCCCACGGACGGCCACATTCTTTATGCGTTCGGCTTGCTCACCGCACTGCTCACGGCGTTTTACATGTTCCGCTTAATTTTCCTCACCTTCAGCGGAAAGCCACGCTACGACGAAAACAGAGTACATGTGCACGAATCGCCTTGGAGCATGCTCGGGCCACTCGTGGTGCTTGCACTCCTCTCGGTGACCGGCGGCTGGTTCGCACTGCCGGTCTTCTACCAGGGGCCGGATTATTTCGCCAATTTCCTGGGGCCGCTATTCGGGGCCCGTGAAGCTGCGGAAGCCGGCGCTCGAGCCGCCGCGCACAATCTCGAACTGCTTCTCGCAGGTGTGGCCGTGATCGCTGCGACAATCGGGTTTGTCGTCGCGTACTGGCTCTACGTCAGTCGGCCAAGCAAAGCCGATGAATTAGCGCAGTCCATGAGGCGGGCGCACACCACGCTGCTAAACAAGTATTACGTCGATGAGTTCTACGCCGCCGCAATCGTCCGGCCGCTCGTTTGGCTTTCGACCAACGTGCTCTGGAAGGCCACCGACGTCGCGGGAATCGACGGCACCGTCAACGGAATCGCGCACGGAGCAGCCACCATTGGCGACGGGGTGCGCCATTCGCAGTCGGGCAACACGCGCAGCTACGCCGTATGGGTGGTGGCGGGCGCGATCATCGTGCTGGCCGCGATTTTCCTCTGGCCCAGCGCCAGCAAGTTCGCGGTAGGGTTGGTGCGCTAATGCTCTCCGGCGGGCACTTGCTCTCGGTTCTGGTTTTCTTCCCGGTCGTCGGCGCGGCGGCGCTGATGATGCTGCGCGGTGACGATCACAAGTTCATCCGCTCCATCGCCATGCTCGTTTCCGTCGCGGAATTTCTTTTTTCGCTGTTGCTGCTCCGCGGCGTGCCGATAGGCTCGTCCGGATATCAACTGGAAGAGTTTGCCAAATGGATCCCGGCACCGCCCATTCACTACCACCTCGGCGTCGACGGCATCAGCATGTTTCTTGTGCTGCTGACCACGTTCCTTACGCCCATTTCCGTTTTGGCGTCATGGCAAAGCATCCAGCGCCGTGTAAAAGAATTCTTCGTCATGCTGCTCCTGATCGAAGTTGGCGTGGTCGGCGTTTTTCTCTCGCTCGATCTTTTCCTCTTCTTTCTCTTCTGGGAATTGATCCTGATTCCCATGGCCTTCCTGATCGGCATCTGGGGCCACGAGCGTCGCGTGTACGCCGCCGTGAAATTTGTGCTTTACACGATGGCCGGATCGATCTTGATGCTGGTGGGCATCGTCTCGCTCTACAACGCTACCGGGACCTTCGATCTGCCGATCATTCAACAAATGCTCGCGAATGGTCAGCCAGTCCTCGGGCCGCGGACGGAGATGCTGCTCTTCCTGGCTTTCTTCGTGGCCTTCGCCATCAAGGTGCCGGTGTTCCCGCTGCACACCTGGCTTCCGGACGCGCATGTGGAAGCTCCCACAGCAGGTTCGGTGATGCTCGCGGGCGTGCTCCTGAAACTCGGCACCTACGGCATGATCCGCTTCTGTTTGCCGCTCTTTCCGGAAGCTTCGCACCGCGCCGCGCGCTGGGTTGCGGTGCTGGCCATCATCGGAATCATTTACGGCGCGTTGGTTTCGATGGTGCAGCCCAACCTGAAAAAACTGGTCGCGTATTCTTCGGTCAGCCACCTAGGCTTCGTGGTGCTGGGCATTTTCGCGTTTCACCACATTTCCATGCAAGGCGCGGTATTCCAAATGCTCGCACACGGAGTTTCGACCGGAGCGCTGTTTTTGCTCGTCGGCATGCTCCACGACCGGCGGCACACCTTCGAAATAAGCGAATTTGGCGGGCTTTCGACCCCCATGCCGAAGCTCGCCGCATTCTTCCTGTTTGTGGCCCTTTCGTCGCTCGGTCTGCCCATGCTCAACGGCTTCGTGGGCGAGTTTCTGATTCTGCTCGGGACGTATCAACGTCACTGGGGCTGGGCCGCCTGGGCCGCCCTCGGGGTGATACTTTCCGCGTGCTACCTGCTGTGGTCGTATCAACGCGTGTTCTTTGGAGACATTACGCACGAGAAAAACCGCTCGCTAGTGGATGTGTCGGCCCGCGAGAATTGGATTCTCGCCACCATGGCGGTGGTCATCCTGTGGATGGGCGTCGGCTCGCCATTCATTACGCGGCGCACCGCAGCTGCCACGCAAACGGTGATGGACCAGGCCGAGCCACACTGGGCCTACGAAGCCGCAGCGCACGTTAAAGCGAAGCCCCGGGCCAAGAATGTTCCTTCGTACGCCGCGCACACCAGCGTAGAAAGGCTGGGAATCCGCTAAATGTTCCCGCGAGCCATCGATCTTCATCGCGTGCTGCCCGAGCTGGTCTGGTGTGCCTTCGGCGTGCTGGTCATGTTCCTGCAGCCGTTCGTGCGCAGCCGGCAGTTTTTTACCTTTCTTGCGCTGCTCGGTTCGCTCGCGGGAACGGCGGCCGCAGCCACGGCCTTTCTTCACGGCGGGCCGGGGTTCCAAGGGCTGGTGCAGTCGGATTCGTTCACATTCTTTTTCCGACTGCTCGTGGGAAGCGTTTCTTTTTTGGTGGTCCTCGCGGCCGGGCCTTACCTGGACCGTGAAAAGCTGCCCAGCGCGGAGTTTTACGCACTTTTATTCTTCGCCACCGCGGGAATGGGCGTGCTGGCTTCCGCACAGGAACTGCTCACCGCATTTATCGGCCTGGAGATGAGTTCGATTTCGAGCTATGTCCTAGCGGGCTACCGGCGCGATTCGCTCAAGTCCAGCGAATCGGCGATGAAATACTTTCTGCTGGGTTCGTTTGCGACGGCGTTTTTCCTGTACGGCATCGCGCTGGTCTACGGCGCGACCGGCACAACGCTGCTGGACAAAATCGCTCTTTCCGACGAGACGAGCGCGCTGCTGAAACTCGGCCTCGCGCTGATGCTGATCGGCCTGGGCTTCAAAGTAGCCGCCGCTCCGTTCCAGGTATGGACGCCCGATGTTTACGAAGGGGCGCCTACCCCGGTGACCGCGCTTTTTTCCGCGGGCCCGAAGGCCGCGGCGTTCGCACTGCTGCTGCGGATTTTTGCCACTGTGCCTGCTGCGACCAAATATTGGTTCTGGGCTTTCTGGATGCTCGCGGTGCTGACCATGTTCGCGGGAAACCTCGGCGCGCTGGTGCAGACAAACATGAAGCGGCTGCTGGCCTACAGCTCGATCGCGCATGCGGGATACATTCTGGTCGCATTTGCGGCCGTCACCTCTATGGCGCAGGGCGGTTCGGCGGAAGCCGCCCCGGCTTACGCCGCTGTGCTGTTCTACCTGCTGAGCTACGCGCTGGTGAAGCTGGGGGCGTTCACGATCGTTTCGCAGCTCGGCGGGACGGGCGAAAAGAATCTTTCGATGGACGACTATTCGGGACTTTCGCAACGCCAACCGTTCGTCGCCGCGATGCTGAGCATCTATTTGTTGTCGCTGCTCGGACTGCCGGTGACGGCCGGGTTTTTCGGCAAATTCTATATTTTTAAGGCGGCGGTGAACTCCCACCTCATTTCGCTCGCCGTGCTGATGGCCATCAACAGCGTGATCGGCGCTTACTACTATCTGCGCGTGATCGTGGTGATGTACATGCGTGAACCGAGCGCGGAAGCGGCCGCGGCGGGCCCGGTGCCTTTCCCCATCGGCGTGAACGCCGTTCTCCTGATCACCTTTGTGGGCACGATTCTGTTCGGCGTGTACCCAAATCCCGTCATCAACTTCATTTTGCGGCCAAGCCTGCTCGCACACTAGTCTTTTCGATCCCGAGCCTCTCCCTAATATCGTGTGCCTAAGGGAGCTTCAAGTTTCTTCTAAGTTACGTAGAATCAGTAATTTAACAAGGGCTTCGGAAAACGGCCCGGGGATTCGGACCTCCGGGCCGTTGCGCTTCGGTGTGATGACTCGGGACGGGCCAGGAGGGCCCGTCCCTGCGGCTGAAGAGGACGCTAGACCTTAAGCGCGATCATCGCCAGGGTGAAGAGCACCAGCGTCTCGACGAACACCAGGCCGAGAATCATAGCTGCGCGAATCGCACCCGCCGCCCCCGGGTTCCGCGCCATACCTTCGCACGCCGCCGAAGCGATGCGGCCCTGTGCCAGGCCGCATCCAAACGCGGCAATGGCCATGCCGAAGCCCACAGCGATTCCCGAGAGCGCCTTGCTGCTGGCCCCCGCCGGCTCCTGCGCAAACGCCGCCGGCGCGAAAACGGCTACCGCGACGAGCATCACCAACATCCACACCCACTGCTTTTTCATTACTGCCTCCTATAAAGCCGCCAGGAGGTGGTTCCCGGACACCGTGCAGCCGGGCTCACGCTGGAGCGGCGAACCGAAAAACTCGATCAGTGCTCTTCCGCAGTGGCCAGCCCCAAATAGACGGCGGGAAGAACGGTAAACACGTAGGCCTGGATTACGGACACGAAGATGTGCAGGCCGATGAAGATCACCGGGATGGTCGCCGGGAACACGGCGAAAACCACGCCCAACACGGGAGACTTGCTCCATCCGAAGCTCGCGCCCCCGGCGAGCAGGGTCAGGAAAATCACGTAGATCAGGTCGCTCGCGAACATGTTGGCCCACAGACGAACGGTGAGAGAAAGAATGCGCGCGCTGGTGCTGACGAGTTCGACGGGGAAGAGCAGGATCGCCAGTAACCACCCGGCGAAGTCCTTGGGGGAACCGGCAAAGGTGAGCAGGTAGCCGCCAACGCCGTGTCGCCGGGCTCCCTGCCGATTAAAATAGATAAACGTGAGAACGGCGCAGGCTAGCGGAACGGTCGGATTGACTGTCGGAGCCTTCAGGAAGCTCCCAGGAAAGGCGCCCATGAGATTCCCAAGGAGCACAAACACGGAAATCGTGCCGACAAACGGAATGAATTCGCTTGCACCATGAAGGACGTTTTCCTCGAGCAGATCCTTGATGCCGAAGCCCATGGGATTCGTAAGCAGCATCTCCGCTACCTGTTGCATGGCGCCCGGCTTCTCGACGGACAGCCGCGAGCGCAGCACGAGGGCGAGCACCGTGCCGATGATCACCACGACAAAAGCCATCACGACGTGCTCGGGGATGGGCCGCTCGGGATGCTCCGGCTGGATATGCAAGGCGGCCAGCAGGGCCAGCGCAAAGTGCCCCAGGTGATGATTCACGAATTGCGTCAGCCAAGCCGGAACTTCATTCATTCGTCAGTCCACCGGACGCAGGATTTCCCACACACTCGCCGCAATCGCCGCCGCTGCCAGAGCGCAAAAACCCAAAATCATGCTGCCAAGGGGAACGTGTAGATACACAAAAATAACATAGACCGTGAGCCCCAGCAACCCGTAGCGAAAGAGCGCGGCAAAATAGGTGGTCAGTGAGACCTTGGGTTTTTCGCGCCCCTCCTGGGCCGTGGAAACCGCAACTAGGGCGTCCGCCGCGCGCCTCAGCCAGCGGAAGTTCAGCCACCCCAACACGGTCCCAATGGCCAATCCAGCGGCCCATCGCTTGTAGGGGAGCACGGCGACCACTGCGGTGGCGACAAAGCCGAAAAGGAGAGTCAGCCAACCGATGCGCCGCTCCGTCTGTCGGCCGATCGAGCCGCCGGCCGGGCCAGCTACCTTGCCTTCCATAGGTCATTCACTCGGCAGACGCCGCAGAACTTCACGCACGCCGGCGAAAAAGCCCAGCGCACCGAGGAGCAGCGTAAGCCATGGCTTGGTGTGCAGCCAGCGGTCCAGGAAATAGCCCATCGCGGCCCCCACGGCGATAGGACCCACCAAGGTGAAAGGCAAGTCGAGGGCGAGCGCCGGCCCGGAGGCAAATTGCTTCGCTCTTTTCTTCGCTGGAGCCGAGGGAGTCTCGTCTGGCTTATCGTCCGAGGGCATATTGAGCGAGCCGCGTGAACGGCTCAGGATACAACCCAGCGGCGAGGGTGACAAACGCAGCCACGCTGAGCGCGACAGCCTGGGCGTTGCTCATGACCGGACGCGGCGCTTCGCCGGGCGCCTTAAGCCAGGCGTGTACCACGATGCGGAAGTAATAGTAGAGCGCGGGCACGATGTAGAGTACGGCGAAGAGCGCGAGGATAGGATGTTTGGTCTCGATGAGCGAGAGGAAAATGAAGTACTTGCCCATGAAGCCGGCCGTCGGAGGAATGCCCGCGAGAGAAAGCATGAAGATCAGAAGCAGTAGGGCGGATGCGGGACTGCGCTGGTACAATCCGTTTAAATCCTCGAGTTCTTCGCCAATGAGACCTTTCTGCCGCAGCACGATGAGGATCGCAAAAGCGCCCGCGGTCATGAAGATATACGCCAGTAGGTAGTATCCGATCCCGGTCATCGCGGTTTTGTTTCCGGCGACAAGGCCCAGCAGCACATAGCCCACGTGTGAAATGGAAGAGTACGCCAACAGACGCTTCACGTTGGTCTGCGTCAGCGCCGCAAGATTGCCCCAGGTGAGCGAGGCCACGGCGATACCTGCGACGAGATACATCCAGTTCACATGCGTGGCTCCAAAGACCACCAGGAACAACCGGAGAAGCAGAGCAAAGCTGGCGGTCTTGGATGCGACGCTGACGAAAATGGTGACGGGCGTCGGTGCGCCCTCGTAGACGTCCGGCGCCCACTGGTGAAACGGCACCGCCGCAATTTTGAAGAAGAGTCCGACCGCCACCAAGACGAATGCGAGAACCGGGAGCATTTGGAGCAGAAAGGGATCAAACTGCGGGGGCGCGGATTGAGGATTATGCAAAAGAGAAGTGACGAAAGCATTCCGTTGGCCCAGCGTTTCCCCGATGGTGTCAATATTTGTGGAGCCACTCAGACCGTAAAGGAGGGAAAAGCCATAAGCCAGGATCCCCGAGCTGAATGCGCCCAGCAGTACGTATTTCAGCGAGGCTTCATTCGAACGCTTCTCGCGGCGCAGGAAGCCGGTGAGAACGTAGAAGCTGAGGGCCATGGTCTCGAGACCGAGGAATATGACAATGAGGTCAAAACCCGAGGCCATGAACATCATTCCGACACAGGCAAACAGCAGCAGCGCGTAGTATTCGCCTTCCTGCTCTTGTTCAATGTCGAGGAATTTCACCGAGAGCAGAATCACCAACGCCGTAGCGCTGAGAAAAAGCGCCGCAAAGAAAAGAAAGAAGGGATCGACGATGACGGAGTCGTGAAATCCGAGCAGCGAGCCATTCACCGCCACCGGGAGGCGCAGTTTCCAGACCGTGTAAGCGCTAAAAGCCGTTCCCGCCAGCGCCAACCCGGCGTTCAGATACCTTTCTCTGACACCGAGCGTGAAATCGATCAACAGTATGCCTAGACCGAAAAGCGTGAGCTCGATCTCGGGGAGAATGACGGCTCCGTCTCCCTGCAAGTAGTCGGTCAGCGCTCTGAGGAAAGGAATGTGCATAGGCATCGGGACGGCTTATTTCGCCTCCACTGCCGCGGCAGGAAATCCCGCCGGGGGCAATTTCGCGCGCTCCATTTGATAGAAGTTGGGATTCACCTGCTCGACGATTCTCTGCACCGGCTTTTCAATGAGCGAGAAAAACGGCTTTGGGTAGATGCCGATCCAGAAAGCCATGAAAACCAGCGGGACGAGCGTGGCCATTTCGCGGAAGTTCAAGTCCGGCAGACGTTCGTTGACCGGCAAGGTCACCGGGCCGAACATCACGCGCTGGTAGAGCCACAGCAAGTAGGCCGCGCCCAGAATCACCCCGACGGTGCCCCAGGCCGCCCAGGCCTTGCTGACCTGAAACGCCCCCTGCAGAATGGTGAACTCCCCGATAAAACCGTTCAGCAGCGGCATCCCCAGTGAACTGAGGCTGATGATGAGGTAAATCGCCGCGAAATTCGGCATGGGGGTAGCCAGTCCGCCGAATTCGGAAATCAAGCGCGTGTGCCGCCTCTCGTAGAGCACCCCAACGATCAGGAAGAGCGCGCCCGTGGAGATACCATGGTTGATCTGCTGAAGCACGCTTCCCGCCAAGCCATTCGGCGTGAGGGCGAAAATTCCCAGCGTGCAAAAGCCCAAATGGCTGACCGAACTGTATGCGATCAGCCGCTTCATGTCTTTTTGCATGAGGCAAACCAGCGCACCATACACGATGGCGATCAGAGAAAGCACGATCACAATCTTGACGATGTTGGAGCGTATGGGTCCATCCGCGGGCAGTAAGGGCAGCGAAAAGCGGATGAAACCGTAGGTCCCCATCTTCAACAATACGCCGGCCAGAATGACCGAGCCTGCGGTGGGAGCTTCGGTGTGCGCGTCCGGCAGCCAGGTGTGGAACGGGAACATCGGCACTTTGATGGCAAACGCGAAGAAGAAGCCCCAGAAGAGCCAAGCTCTCAGCGGATCGGAAAAGTGCTGTGCAGCGGCGAGCAGAGTCGGGACGTCAAAGGTGCGCGTCCCGCCCGGAGCCACCGGCGCGTAGAAGTACAGCGCCAGGATCGCGAGCAGCATGACCACCGACCCCGCCAGGGTGTACAGGAAAAACTTGATGGCTGCGTACAGCCGGCGGTCGCTCCCCCAAACGCCGATGAGGAAGTACATCGGAACGAGCATGACCTCCCAGAAAACGTAAAAGAGGAAGAAATCGAGCGAGACAAACACGCCGATCATGCCGGTCTGCAAGAGCAGCAGCAGAATGTAATATTCCTTGGTGCGTTGATGGATGGCACTCCAGGAAGAAAGGATGGCGATCATGCCAAGGAACGTCGTGAGCATCACCAGCAGCAGGCTGATGCCGTCGATACCCAGGTGATACCTCGCGCCAATCGATGGAATCCAGGAAAAGTTTTCCTGGAAGGAAAACGCCTCAACCCCAGGCTTCCACCAGACGACCAGGGGGAGCGAAACCAGAAAACCGAGCACGCCAAAAATATTGCCGCCGATGCGGTGCGCCAGCTCCAGCTGGCGAGGAATAAGCAGCAAGAGAATCGCGCCGACGAGCGGCGTGAACAGAACTGCGCTCAGGATGTGATTTGCAAAAAAGTCCATGCTTCGCCTCTCAGCGCGCTCCGCGCAAGACTACATGGAGATGCTGTTGGTAATACGCCAGAAGAATGGCCAGCCCGATCAAAATGAGCAGCGCATAGGTTGAAAACGTGCCCGTCTGTAGAAAGCGGATCGGGAAGCTCAGGAGCTGGGTCAA
This sequence comes from Candidatus Acidiferrum sp., assembly GCA_036262755.1. Classification (GTDB taxonomy): domain Bacteria; phylum Acidobacteriota; class Terriglobia; order Acidiferrales; family UBA7541; genus Acidiferrum. The sequence goes on along the minus strand of DATAIH010000045.1, from coordinate 49,479 downwards.
CTTAGCGCCGAAGTTGAGCAGCCCGTCGATGATCCATTTGTCCCACCACATGGAAAGCGTCGAACCAAAGCGCGCCAGCCAGCCCGTGCCATCCACGCCGATGCCGTCGATGACTTTCGCGTCAAACTGACCGAGCAGAGTGCCGAGATCCTTGGTGCGGTTCACCAAAAGCGCGTCGTAGATCTCGTCCACGTAGTATTTGTGGAAGAGCACCCGATAGAATCCCCTCATTTTTCCGGCGATCAATTCGGGAGCGAACCGCTTGGCGCGGTAGAACTCATAGGCAAGCCAAATGCCAGCAACCGCAATGGCGATGGAGGCGAGCATCAACAGATATTCCCTCGGCGAGCTTTGTGGAGCCGCCTCCGTCGACCCGGCGCTGAATATTACCGGTTCGAGGAACTTCTCGAACTGATTGCTTCCGCCAAGCGATGGGGGCCAGCCGATCCATCCGCCAACCACGGAAAGCACGGCAAGAATCACCAGCGGGATGGTCATCGTCTGCGGCGATTCGTGAATATGTTTTTGCGCGTGATCGTCCGCACGGGAATAGCCGAAAAACGTGACAAACACCAATCGGAACATGTAAAACGCAGTCATGCCTGCGGTGATGAAACCGACGACCCACAGAGCCGGATGCCGCTCGTACGCGCGCCCGAGAATCTCATCCTTGCTGAAAAACCCCGCGAGGGGAGGAATCCCCGCGATCGCCAGGGTGGCCACGAAGAAGGTCTTGGCCGTGACGGGAATCTTGTTCCACAGGCCGCCCATCTTTTGAATGTCCTGTTCGCCGGACATGGCGTGAATCACGCTGCCTGCGCCGAGGAACAAAAGCGCTTTGAAGAAAGCGTGCGTCATCAGGTGGAAAATGCCCGCCGCGAAAGCCCCCGCGCCCAGTGCCAGAAACATGTAGCCGAGTTGGCTGATGGTGGAGTAGGCGAGAACCTTTTTGATGTCGTTTTGCACCAGAGCCATGGAAGCGGCGAAAATCGCCGTGCCCACGCCAACCACGGCGACCACATCCATCGCCAGCGGTGCGAGCTGATAGATGGCGTTCATCCGTACCACCATGTACACGCCGGCGGTCACCATGGTGGCCGCGTGGATCAACGCGCTGACCGGAGTGGGGCCCTCCATCGCGTCCGGCAGCCACACATACAGGGGAATCTGCGCGGATTTTCCCGTGGCGCCCACAAAGAGCAACAGCGCAATCGTCGTCAGCACCGGGGCGCCTGCCGCAAGCGTCTGCGCGCTTAGCGCGCCGTTCAGCGCCTGCAGGATCCCCGAATTGGCAGCAACATCGGCAAGCCCGGCGGAAGTGAACCGAATCGTGCCGAAGGTCACGGCGGTCAGCAAAATACCGAGGATGAATCCAGCGTCTCCGATGCGATTTACAATGAAGGCCTTTTTGCCGGCATCGGAAGCGGATTTCTTCAGGAAGTAGAAGCCGATCAGCAAATAGCTACACAGGCCGACGCCCTCCCAGCCCACGAACATGAGGAGCATGTTGTTCGCCAGGACCAGCGTCAGCATGGAGAACATGAACAGATTCATGTATCCGAAGAAGCGGTAGTAGCCGCCTTCATGGCCCATGTAGCCGATCGAGTAGATGTGAATGAGGAAGCCCACACCGGTGACGACGAGCACCATGACGCAAGAAAGCGGGTCGAGCAAGTATCCCCAGTCGGCGGTGAAGCGCACCAGATGCCCGTTGCTCGCTAGCATCGGGCCGGGCGTGAGCCATTCGAAAAGAATTTGCTGTGCGGCACGGTTCTCGGGACCGGCGGACAACAATTGCATGACCGCGCCCAGCGCGAAAGCGAACGACGCTCCTACGCTGCCAACGCAAAACACACTTACGGCACCGTTCGGAAGACGGCGCCCCAGCAACAGCATCAGCGCCGCGGTCACTAGCGGAAACAGCGGGATGAGCCAGAGATGCTCGAGGAAATAGCCCGTGGGCGTCATGCGATTTGTATTCCTTGCGTCACGTCGTGGCGCGCTCCTACCACTTCAACAAATCCATTTCATCTTCAAGAACGGTTTCGCGGTTCCGGAAGAATGCGATGACGATGCCGAGCCCCACCGCGGCTTCGGCGGCGGCATCCGCGATGATGAACAGCGCAAATACCTGTCCGGCAACATCACCGTACAAGCGCGAAAAAGCAACCAGATTGATATTCACGGCGTTCAAAATCAGCTCGATGGACATCAGTATGACAATCACGTTGCGCCGCGTGACCACGCCGATCGCGCCAATGATGAACAGGGCGAGCCCCAGAAACAGATAATGTCCAATCGGAAGCATAAACGCTCAGGTCCTTTTCTTTGCCATAACCACCGCACCAATCATGGCCACCAACAACAACACCGAAGCAATCTCAAACGGCAACAAATACGACGAGAACAAGCTCTGGGCCACTGCTTCTGTGTTTGGCGGCAATTTGTCGGCCGGCACCGCATTGAGGACCGGCACTCCGTGGCCGGGCACTTTCCTGCTCGACCAAAGCATCAGGCCCACCTGTGCTGCCAGCGCCAAGGAGATGAGCAGGGCGACCCACTTCTGCCGCGCGAATTGCATCTGCCGCACGGCCACATCGAGGTTGACCAGCATGATCACGAAAACAAAAAGCACCATGATCCCGCCGACGTAGAGGATGATCTGCACGATGAACAGGAATTCCGCGCGCAGTTGCAGGAAGATTCCCGCAGTTGCCAGCAGCGCGGTAATGAGGAAGATGGCGCTATGGACGGCATTGCGCCGCGTGACCGTCAGAATCGCGCTCACCACGGCGATGCCGGCGAATAAATAAAAGATGGCTTGATCAAGCATAAGAATCCGGCGCGGACGCTTTCCGCGGCTCGCTTTTTTGCTCCAGGGCCAAAATGAACAGAGCAATAATCAGCGCGATGATGGACGCGGGTATCGTGGCCAGAAGCAGCCACCAGCCATCGAGGTGGTAATACACCCCTACGATCATGGCAACCCCGATCAGCAGCACGTTGATGATGGACAAGGGAATCAGGAAATGCCAGCCGAGGCGCATCAACTGATCGAAACGATAACGCGGCAAGGTGAAACGCAGCCACATGAAGAAATAAATGTAGGCGCTGACTTTGAAAATGAACCAGAAGCCGCCATGAATTCCTTCGTAGAACGGCTTCACGGCGGCGGCCAGGGACGGTTTCACAAAGGGCCCCAGCACCGGCGTAGCCAGCACCGGCGCAGCCAGCACCAACGCCAATGCAAAACACAAGCCCGCTACCACCAGCATGAACAATTGCTGCACGCGCGCGGGCTGCTTGGGCGTGCGAATGAGACAATAAACGCCAATCACCACCATCAGGAGCGGCGGAAGAAAATCAATCAGATCGACCAGCCCGTGCGTTCTCGGGAACGGCCGCAGCCAGCCGCCGAGGAATAGAGTCGTCGCCACGGAGGCGACCACAATCATGTTCGTGTATTCCGCGAGAAAGTAGAGCGACCAGCGAAAGCCGCTGAATTCCGTCATGTACCCCGCCACCAGTTCGGATTCCGCCTCGGGCAGATCGAACGGCGCCCGATTGGTTTCGGCAATGGAGGCCACCAAATACGTGAAAAACGCCACGGGCGCAAGCAGTCCGAACCAAATGCCCTGGTTGCGCTGGGCCTCCACGATCGAAGTGACGTTCAAAGTGCCGGCAAAGAGCAGCCCGCACACCAGCGCCATGCCCGCCGCGGTTTCGTAGCTCACCAGTTGTGCGGAACTGCGCAGCGCGCCGATCAGCGAATAATGGCTGTTCGACGCCCAGCCTCCCAGCACGATGCCAAAAATCCCCATCGCGCTCACGCCGACGACAAAAAGAATTCCGACGTTGATGCCTTTCGCGATTTGGAAAGCAGGGCCAATCGCCAGACCAGCGATCGCCAGCAAAGCGGCTCCCACCGACAGCACTGGCGCGAGCCAGAAAACTAGCTTGTCGGCTTCGTCGGGGATGATGTCTTCCTTGATGAGCAGCTTCACCGCGTCGGCAATGGGCTGTAGCAGGCCGTGCGGCCCCACGCGCATCGGCCCGAGCCGCGCCTGCATGTCGGCCATGATTTTGCGCTCCACCAACACGACGTAGCCGACGATGAGCGGCAAAACCGCGACGATGGCCACTCCGCAGACGAGCGGAGCCCAGTACTGCTTCACGAATTCCATCGTGGCTTGCGTTACCGCTTGCATTTGTGACCTGTCACCCCGGCAGTCTGCCCGTCTTCCCAGCTCACCACACTATCGATCCACTTCTCCCAAAACAATGTCGAGCGTTCCAATGATCGCTACGACATCGGCCACCAGATGTCCCCTGACCATGTAGTCAAACGACTGCAGATTCACGAACGACGGTGGCCGGATGCGCACGCGATAGGGCTGCACCGTTCCGTCACTAACCACGTAATAGCCGAGCTCCCCCTTGGGCGCCTCGATCGCGTGGTACACTTCGCCCGGAGGCGGCTTCAGCACTTTGCCAACTTTCGCCATGATCGCCCCGCTGGGGATGTTTTCAATCGCCTGCAGGCAAATCAACCGCGATTGCCGCATCTCTTCCATGCGCACCATGTACCGGTCGTAGGTGTCTCCGGTGGTGCCGACGGGAATTTCGAATTTGTATTGCTCATAGGCGGCGTAGGGCATCGCTTTGCGGATGTCCCACTTCACGCCGCTGGCTCGCAGCACCGGGCCGGTGGCACCCAATGCGATGGCGTCTTTAGCCGAGAGAATCCCCACGCCCTTGGTGCGGCCCAGCCATATGCGGTTTTGCGTCAGCAGATCTTCGTAATCCTTTATGCGCGGTTCGAAGGCTTGGCAAAAGCGCTCGACGTCTTTTTCGAGCGTGTCGTACGCTTCATATTGCAGCCCGCCAATGCGAAACGCGTGCGTGGTCAGGCGCGCTCCGCAGTATTTTTCAAAAATCTTTAGGATCTCTTCCCGTTCGCGGAAGCAATAGAACAGCGGCGTGAGCGCGCCAATGTCCAGAGCATGCGTTCCCAGCCACAAAAGATGGCTGGCAATCCGCTGGAGTTCCGTCAGGATCGTACGAATCACACGCGCCCGCGGCGGCGCTTCCACCATCAGCAATTTCTCGATGGCTTCGCAGTATCCCAGGCCGTTGCTGACCGCAGCGACATAATCCATACGGTCGACATACGGCGCGAACTGCTGATACGAGCGGTTCTCTGCAATTTTCTCCACGCCCCGGTGTAAATACCCGATCATGCATTCGGAGCCGATCACCCGCTCGCCGTCGAGTTTGAGCTTCACGCGCAGCACGCCGTGCGTGGAGGGGTGCTGCGGCCCCATGTTCAGGACAAGTTCGTCCGCACCCAATAGCGTTTGCTGCTTCTCTCCGGCGCCCGTGGTGGTATTGCTGGCCATGCCCGTTATTGCCTGCTCCTCATTGCCCGCTTTCAATATCCAGGTTTTCTCTTACCCAGCTGGTATCCTGCTCGATGATGTCGTAGTCCTTCCGGAGCGGATAGCCTTGCCACTGGTCGGGCAAAAGGATGCGCGTCAGATTGGGATGTCCAGCAAAGATGATCCCAAACATGTCGAACGCTTCGCGCTCCAGCCAGTTGGCCGTCGGCCAAATTCCGGCAACGCTCGGGACCGGCTCGCCATCGCCAGCCCTAGCCTTCACGCGCAAGCGCTCATTCTTTGCGAAGGAATAAAGGTTGAGCACCACGTCGAAGCGCTTTTCGCGCTTCGGCCAATCCACTGCGGTCAGGTCGGAAAGCAGGTCGAACTTTTCTTCGTCACGCAGGTACTGCGCGACTTCCCCCAGCCGCTCGCATTCCACGACCACAATCGCTTGCTTGCGGTCTTCAATCGCTTCCACCAGGGCCGTTCCAAACTTGGCGCGAACTCGCCCGACCAGCTCGTTATGCAGCGGCGTCTGCAACACCACCGGGGGCTTCGGTGGTGGCGGCACGGCGGGTTTCGGCGGCGCAGCAGCCGGCGGCGCTGCGGCGGGGGCCTTCGCTGGAGGAGTGGATGGAGGAGCGGGGCTGCCTGCGGGCTTGTCGCCCGCGGGCACGCCGGAAGGCTGTTGTTCCTTGGGTTCGTCGGCCATAGACTCCGTGTAATTGCGGCTCCGGACGCCTGTGCGAGATGAAGCGCTAAGCTTCGCGCCAGTCTCGTCGAACAAAGGCCCGAATTTCAAACGCCCGCGTTTCTAACACACGGCAAAAAGCTCGTCAACGACAACAACTTAGAATACAGATCGGCAGCGCCCGAGAACACGAGCCTTCCTCATCAAGCCCACTCGAGCGCGCCTTTCTTGTACAACCACACGTACCCGATTAGCAGAATCCCAAGGAACACAAACATGGAAATCAGCGCGAACAGCCCCATGTGCGTCAGCACCCACCCGCGGTACAAAATCGCCCAGGGAAACAGGAACATGGTCTCAACGTCAAACACGACGAATAACATGGCGATGATGTAGAACCGAACGGAGTAGCGTCCGCGCGAATGGCCCTCCGGTGCAATCCCGCATTCGTAAGGCTTCAATTTCGGCCCGTAAGAGGTGGACGGCGGCCGGATGAGCTTGGCGAGAATGAGCGTCACCGCGGGAAACGCCACAACGAGCGCCGCATAGATTAGGACTGGAAGATATGCTCCGGGCACGGTCCCCTCACGCGCAGCATCGTATCACTAATTTCGCCTCTTGTGAGTTTCTTACTTCTCGAAAAGCAGTTCGCCGGCGCGGCTGGTGGCTTTCACCACCGCCTTGATCAGCGTGACGCGCAACTTCCCTTCTTCTAGTTCGAGGATTCCATCGATGGTGCAGCCCGCCGGGGTGGTCACGGCGTCTTTCAGGAGAGCAGGGTGATCGCCTGTCTCGAGCACCACACTTGCTGCGCCCTTCATGGTCTGCGCCGCCAGTAAGGTCGCGACATCCCGCGGCAAGCCCACCTTGACGCCAGCTTCCGCGAGCGATTCGAGGATAATGTAGGCGAACGCAGGGCCGCTTGCGGAAAGGCCGGTGACCGCGTCCATATTTTTTTCGTCCACCACCACGGTGCGCCCAACGGCGTTAAACATGGCTCGCGCTATCTCCAGGTGCTCCGTCCCGGCATAGGCGCCGCGGCAAATCCCCGTCATGCCGCAACCGACCGTCGAAGGAGTATTGGGCATGACGCGCACCACGGGAACCTTCTTAGCGAGGTGCTCCTCGAGGTAGGTTGTGGGCACGGAAGCCGCCACGGAAATCACCAGCGTTTTCTCATGCAACTCGGGCGCAATTTGGTGCAATACCTCCGCGACCACCTTCGGCTTGACGCACAGCAGCACAATGTCCGCACCCTCGACGGTTTTGCGGTTCTCGGTGGTTACCTCCACGCCAAGCTCTTTGGACAGCGCGCCGGCCTTTTCCGCGTGCGCCACCGTCGCGCTCACGCGCTTTGGAGCAAAGAGCTCCTGCTTTAAGTACGCCCGCAGCAAGATGCCGCCCAGTTTCCCGGCTCCCAAAACGGCGAGTTTCTTGTCGGAGAGTTTTTGAGTCATGATTCAAACATTCTTGACTTGATTCGGAAATCGGTCAACCGAAGATTCCGGCATTTCGGCAGCATTTTGCTGAAAAACTCAATCGTGGCGGGCGCCGTGAAGAACCTTTACGGCGTGGGGCAAAAGATGCGCCACGGCATCAAGCGACTGCGCGGCCCCCTTGGGGCTTCCCGGCAGGTTGACGATGAGCGTCTTGTTCCTCACTGCGGCCGTGCCGCGCGAAAGCACCGCAGTTGGAGTGTGCTCGAGCCCCTTGCGGCGCATCTGTTCGGCGATTCCGGGCACAATCCGGTCGGCAACCGCCTGCGTCGCTTCCGGCGTATTGTCCCGCGGCCCGATGCCCGTTCCTCCGGTGGTGAGCAAGACATCCACGCGCCCGGAGTCGGCCACCTCACGCAATTGTTCGCGAATCCCGGCGAGGTCGTCGGAAATCTGCAACGCCATGGTGACTTCCCAACCTAGCCCGCGGCAGGCGGCCACCACGACGGGACCCGAGCGGTCTTCGCGCTCGCCTTTGGCCACGCTATCGCTAATCGTGAGAACCGCTACGCGCATGAAGAGGATTCTAGTGCGGCGTCACTGTGTTGCCACGGGGGCTTGGTCGCGATTCGCTTCGTCCATCAGCCGCATCGCTTCCATCAGCAGCCCGGTGGTGTTCTTGGTCGTGGTTGTGCGCTTCGAGGCATTGGCCGCGTTGAAGTCGATTTCAAACTCTCCCGCGGTCCATAACACGACCTTATAAACCGCGTCATCGCCTTCCACTTTGCCGACTCGCGCGTCGCGGCACTGTCCGCCAGCAAAGTAAAGCTCACCTTGGACGCCATTGTTGCGCGCGGTCAAGCGGCAGGATTTTTGCCCCATTTCCAACGATTGCATTAGGTCGATCATGCTCATCTCTTCGAGCCGTCCCTGGATGACGCCCGGGCGCGAAGCGCTCTTTTGCAGCTTTTCCAGGTGCAAGCGATCGATCACTTTCTTCGCAATTCTCACCAGATCCTTGACCAGGAACGGTTTGCTGATGAAATCCTCGACTCCGTCGACTAACGGCCTCAAACGTTCCTCAATGTCCGCGCGGCTGGCCATAAACAAAAAGGGAATGTGCCGCGTCGTATCGCGCGCGCGCAGCTTCTCGAAAAGCTGTCTTCCGTCGAGCACTGGCATCTTGTAATCGCAAAGGATCACGTCCGGCGGAGAATCCACCACCTTGAGCAACGCATCGGCGCCGTCCTTGCACACTTCCACTACACAAAAGGGATCCAGTCCTTTGACAACTAGATCGCGCACCAGCGGATTGTCCTCCGCAAGCAGCAATCTGACCGATTTGGCTCCCAAGGTCGTCATCGCCCGCGCCTCGGCCGCGCCCCCGCCCGGCGGTAGTCCCCGCTCTTTCCACCCGTTTTCTCGACGAGCGCAATATCCGTGATTTCCATCCCTTTATCGAGGGCTTTGCACATGTCGTAAACCGTGAGGGCTGCGGCAGCCACGGCAACCAGTGCTTCCATTTCCACACCCGTCTGCGCTGCCGTAGTCACTGCGGATCGCACTTCCACGCCATTCTGGCACAGGCGTGCGGTCACATCAATGTGCGTGAGAGGCAGAGGATGACAAAGAGGTATCCACTCCGCCGTCCGCTTGGCCGCCGCGATTCCTGCGATCCGCGCCACTTCCAAGGGGTCGCCCTTGGGATTCTTCAGCCGCCGGACAGCGTCCACCACGCGCGGCTTCATCTTCACAAAGCCCTGCGCTGAGGCGGTTCGCGTGGTCACGGCCTTGGCCGACACATCGACCATGCGCACCTGGCCCTTGGCCCCGTAATGGGAGAGCTTGGCCATTTCCTCGTCTACACGACGTCCCTTCTTAGCAAGACGGAAACACGCTCCCCCGCTGCGATCTTTGGTCTGTCTGCGGGCACGAGAACAAAGCAATTCGCTCCCGCCAGCGCCGCGATGTCACCCGAGCCTTGCCATTTCAGGGCTCTTACTTCCGGTTCTCGAGCCCGCCATTCGATGCGCGCCGGCAAAAAGTGGTCAAGGCCCGGCCTCTCGTTCAATGCTTCTGCCAGGAGCGCTTCGAGCAGCGGCAAAGGATGGGCTGCCGCCCCGCTTAGCAAAGCGATTGCCGGCGTCACAAACAGTTGAAAGGTCACCATTGTCGATACCGGATTCCCAGGTAAGCCAAACACGGGCTTGCCCTGGCAAACCGCAAACACGGCAGGCTTCCCCGGCCGAATGGCTACCGCATCAAAGAAGAACTCCGCGCCCAGGGCTTTCAGCACGTTTTCGACGAGATCATACTTCCCCATCGAGACGCCGCCCGTCAGCACCAGCGCGTCTTCCTTCAAGCCGCGCTCTATCTTTTCTCCCAGGTCCTCGACGCGATCCGCGGCATTCCCGAGAACCACCGGCTCGCCTCCGGCAATTCGGACCTGCGCTGCAAGCGACACGCTATTGCTATTCCGAATCTGAAATGCTCCTGGTTGCACATCGATGAGCACCACCTCGTCTCCCGTCGACAAAATCGCCACGCGGGGTGGTTTCGCGCACTGTAGTTGCGTCGCTCCAACTTGCGCTGCCAGGGCCAACTCGGCAAATCCCAGCCGCATCCCGGGCGTCAGAATGGTTTGCCCTCGGCGGGCCTCGCTTCCGCGAGGCACAATGTTTTGCCGGGCCTGGGCCGCTCGTTCGAATCGAACGAGATCGCCTTCCCGTTGCGTGTACTCGATCATCACCACCGCATCCGCTCCCGCCGGCACCGCCGCACCGGTCATGATCTGCACGCAGGTGCCGGGAGCAAGCGCTTCGGTAACCGTGTCACCCGCTTTAATCTCCCCGGCGCATCTGAGTTGCGCGCCTGGCTGGGCGTCCTTCGCACGAACGGCATAACCGTCGCGCGTGGAGCGATCAAACGGCGGATATTGGCGATCCGTCTTGACCTCCTCGGCCAGCACCAGCCCGAGCGCATCCCACACACTCACACTTCCGCTCGCGCGAGGTCCTCGCATATTTCCAACCTGTTCGATGACTTTCCGGCGGGCTTCTTCGTAGCTCAGCATGATACGGCCTTGCGGCCTCAAACAGCGTCAAGGTCGCAATTTTATGTTTTTCGGTGCGTCCCGTTACTTCCCTGCGTCCTCACGTCTTTACTTTCTCTTTTCACAACCACTTGGACAGCAGTGTTCCCTCCGGAACAATCGTGGCGTCGCGATCGGGCCCGGTGGAAATCATGCCGATTTCCACCTGCAGAAAATCGGAAATAAAACGCAAATACTCGAGCGCCGCCTTCGGCAGTTTCTTGCCGTCCTTGACACCGAAAGTCGAAACGCACCACCCCGGAAGCGTCTTGTATTCCGGCGTGACGTGCTCGTACTCTTCCGCGAGCGCGGGCATCTCTTTGAGCGGCTTCCCTTTGTATTTGTAGCCCACGCAGACCTGAATCTCGCGCTGGGTGTCAAACACATCAAGCTTGGTGATCACCAGCGAATCAATCCCGTTGATCATCTTCGCGTAGCGCAGTACCTGCAAGTCCAGCCATCCGCAGCGCCGCGGGCGTCCCGTTACCGCGCCAAATTCATTTCCGCGGTCGCGGACTTCTTTGGCATCCAAGTCCGGCATCTCGGTCGGAAACGGCCCTGCGCCCACGCGCGTGGTATACGCCTTGGAAACTCCCAGCACATGCTTGATTTTTGTCGGCGGCACGCCCACGCCTGTCGCCGCGCCGCCCGAAGTCGCACTCGAAGAAGTTACAAAAGGGTAGGTCCCATGATCGATATCCAGCATCGTGCCCTGCGCACCTTCGAACAGCACGGACTTCCCGTCGTCCAGCGCGCCGTTTAGGAGTTCTGCGGTATCGCAGATGTATCCGCGAATTTTTTCGCCCAGCTTCAGCGTCTCTTCGACTTCGTGCGAAAAGTCGATGTCCGCCCCGTAGGCGCCCTTTGCCAATCGGTTCTTTTCCGTCACCACATGCGCGGCTTTCTTGCGAAACAGCTCCGGCTCCAGCAAGTCGCACACGCGCAGCCCACGCCGAGCCATCTTGTCTTCGTAAGCCGGGCCGATACCTCGTGAAGTTGTGCCGATCTTGTCGGCGCCACGCGCTATTTCTGCCGCTTTATCCAGTTCTCGATGGTAAGGAAAGATCAAGTGCGCTCGATTGCTTACATGCAGCCGCCCGTTCACGTCCACGCCGGCGCTTGAAAGAGTTTCCATCTCGGCTACTAGCGCGGCGGGATCCACCACCACGCCTGTGCCAATGACCGCGTGCCGCTTGGGCCGCAAAATTCCGCAGGGGATGAGCTGCAGCACGAAGCGGTCTTTTCCGATGATCACGGTGTGCCCCGCGTTGTGGCCTCCGGCGACACGTGCAATGTAGTCGAACGAGCCGGAGAGATAGTCTACGACCTTGCCCTTGCCCTCATCACCCCATTGCGCGCCCACCACCACAACGGATTTCATCCTTTTTCCTTCTCTCACGCTTTCCCGGTTCGCCGGGCCCAACAGCGGTCACCAGGGCCGCACCCTTCCCCTGTGCGACTTCCTCCAGAGGAATACGACTGGTGGGAAACTGCAGAAACAACAATTTAGAATCGTACGCTGGCCCCGGCTGCAACGCAAGAGAGCCCGCGGCCGACCTATCGCAACAATTCTGCGTATCGGAAGCAACCGACGACATGATCGTTGACCATGCCTGTGGCCTGCATCAACGCGTAGCAAATCGTTGAACCCACAAACCGGAATCCGCGCTTCTGCAAGTCCTTGCTTAGCGCATCGGACTGGTGCGTCTTGGCAGGCACTTGCTTGGGCCTCGTCCAGGCGTTCTGCCTTGGCCGCCCGTCCACAAATCGCCAAACGTAGCCATCAAACGACCCAAATTCTTCCTGCACTTTGAGAAATGCCTGCGCATTCTCGATTGCCGCACCGATTTTCAATTTGTTGCGGATGATTCCGGCATCGCGCAATAGATCCTGCACTTTCTTGTGGTTATACCTCGCCACTTTTGCGGGATCGAATCCATCAAACACCTCTCGGTACCGCGCGCGTTTCCGCAAAATGGTGTCCCAGCTCAGCCCCGCCTGCGCACCCTCCAAAATCAAAAACTCAAACCATTTCCTCTCGTCGTGGACCGGTACACCCCATTCCTGGTCGTGATAGGGGATGCTCAGTTCGTTCTGCGCCCAATGACAGCGCACTAAATCTGTCTCAGTGGATTTCTTCATTCCTCGTTCTCTCGCCGAGTTTAAGGAGAGTAGCTCTGCCTCATCCTAATTGGCAGCCGGACGCCAGACATAGTAGCGGGTCTGTCCTACTTGCTGCCATCCATCGAGCGCCTGTTCAGCAGACGAAATCTTCGTTACCACGGCCTTTGCCCCCAGTTCCGAGAATTTGCGGAGCGCTTCTGCCTTTCTGGCGGAATCGGCCGCCCAAAAACTGTTCTGATCGTTCTCCGGGACTTCCGCGATAATTTTCACGCCAGCCAGGTGTGCCCAGTATGCACTCAGTCCGGTCCCGATCGTTCCCACACGGGTACCTGGCGGTATTCCCATCTCGCCGAGGCCGACGGCGACTTCCCGCGGCTCATACGGCCGGTTCGCAAGAGTATCTCTCAAATCGCGTGCCACCGGCCAGGCCATCGCCAGAGCCAAAGCCAGAATCGCCACCGGAGCCGTACGTTTTCCGAGCGCTTCTGCCTTGTTTACGGAAAACCGCGCGCTCGTTAAAACCCACAGCAACAGCATTAGAGCAAACGGGCTCACATATCGTTGCTCGACCAGCACCAGCGAATACATCGCCAGTGCGGCGACCGACGGGAGCCAGACCAAGGAAATTCGTCTGCCTCCCCAATCCCATTTTCCCTCCCTCCCCACCTGCACGATCAGCGCAAGGAACACGACATACAGCGCGCCGCTCCTGGAAAGCAGCTTTAGATACAAATTCGCGCTCCGGAACAAGACCGAGAGCTGTCCCTTCCACGAAAAATGCGGGCGGATCCCCTGGTACCAATAAGAAGGGTCGTACCAAGGCGGATAGCTCCCGGCGATCGGTTGCGCGAACTCATAGACGGGAGGATCAGTGAAAACCCTTCGCGTCGGGTGCGCGGGAATCCCGGTCCCTGCGGGCCCGCCTTGCCAGTGAAGGATCGGTGCTCCACCCACATACCGCGCGTAATTGAGCCTGCCCGCGTCGCCAAACGTTGCTCGGTGCTTCTCTTTCGAAAGGGGAATGACCAGTGGCGAAGCAAACGCCAGAAAGACCACCAGTGCCAGCGCCGACCGTGCCAACGCTTTCGAATAAGATCCGCTAACGGCAGAAAGGAGGAATGCACTCGCCAAAAATACGAAGGACAACGGAAACAAGGCGGCCTTCGCCAGATATCCCACACTTAGCAGCAAACCTAGATACGGGAACAAAGGCCAAGTCCCCTTACCCCGGTAAATGCGCAGCAACAGCGCCGTCGCTAGGCAGGCGACCCCGGAAACAATAATATCGGGGTTCACCATCGCCGGGCTCAGCCAGAACTGACTGCTCCACAAGAACAGCAGGTACCCCCAAGTCCATAAAGTCTTTTCCGGCACCGGCCTCAGCCACCCTGCCAACCCGCTTTCTGTTCGCCGCGCCGCAAGTAGCTCCTTCAAAAAAATTTCGAAGCAAAAAAAGTCAACCAGGTATAACCCGAGGTTCACCAAGTGGACGGCCGTAAATTCCCAACGAATCCCCGGGTGAAAAAGCCAAAAGCTGACACCGAGCAGCAGTGGATAAAGCGGGCTCCAATACCCGTTCAGGAGCGCGTGCCAGCCGCCTTGCGCTGCCGCCTCCGCCATTTCGATGTACGAAATCCCATCCGGGTTCATCTCGTTGCGGTGCGCCCACACCTGCAGCGTTCCCAGCGCGATGGCCAGGCACCAAAAGAAGAGCCGCTGGCGTAGCCTTGTGCGCGTGTCAATCAGAAGCCGCGAGTTCTCCCGTTCTGCGTCCGCGCGCTCCAGTGGAATCACTCTTCCTCCGCGGGCCCGATTTTCTTGATGGATTTGGCAAGGTGCTGTCAGCGCTCCTTACCAGTAAGGATGCGCAAAATGCGAGTGCCAGCAGAAACAAAAAGGTGGCGTCGTCGTGTGACGACGCCACGTGATTTTCTCTTGAGTTAGGCGACGTGGCGGTCGAGCGCCTTGGTGATCTGTTCCTTCGGGACGGCTCCCACGATCTGCTCCACCACTTGCCCATTCTTGAATACCAGCAGCGTGGGGATTCCGCGAATGTTGTAGCGTCCCGCGGAATTCATCGCTTCGTCCACGTTCAGCTTCATCACCTTCAATTTGCCCTCGTAGTCGTGCGCGATTTCCGCCACCGTGGGCGCCAGCATGTGACACGGCCGGCACCACTCGGCCCAGAAATCCACCATCACGGGTTTGGAATTGCTCGCGGCCAGCACTTCCGTCTCGAAATTGCCGTCTGTCGCCGCTGGAATGGAATTGTCTGCCATAACGTTTATCCTCGGCGGCTTGCCCTTTGGCCCGCCGCCTATTTCTCCTTTGTTAATTTAATTAGATGTTGTAGCGGGTTTTTGGTTTCTCCCTGCTTCCCCGGAGTTTCCAGAGTCTTGCCCCGGTTCCTGAGGGTCTTGTACCGAGCTTTCGGCAGGCGGTGTCGACTCCTGCGTGGCTTGCCTTGAATCTCTTTCCGGGCCGGGCGGTTCGGCCGCTTGAGGAGCTTGCCCGTCACCCGGAGCGGGCGGCCCTACGGGCGTGGCCGCCTTGCCTGCTCTCCGCCGTGGTTGGCCCGGTGCCTTTGTCTCCTTCCCTGGTGCCTCTGCCGCTTCCGCCTTCGCAACTTTTTGCGTTGGCGCGAATCCGCGCGACACGCGGGCCGCCTCATACAGGTTGGCATATTGCCCGGCCGGCCCTTTCCAGGAAAAATCTTTGGCCATTCCGTTCAGTTGGATGCGCTTCCAGATCCCCTGGTCCAGGTAATGATGCAACGCCTGCCGCAGCGCGTACAAGAGCGCCTCACCGGAATACTCGTAAAATTTGAACCCCGTCCCGGTGCCGTGCTCCACGTCAAACGGCTCGATGCTGTCGTCTAGCCCTCCCGTCGCTCGCACGATCGGCACGGTACCGTATTTCAAGCTGTACATCTGATTCAAGCCCGATGGTTCATAGCGCGACGGCATCAGGAACATGTCTGCGCCCGCTTCCACTTTGTGCGCCAGCGCGTTGTCGTACGCGATCTTCAATCCTACGCGTCCCGGATACGCCGCCGCCAGCGCACTGAACAGCTTTTCATATTTACGGTCGCCCGTGCCCAACACCACCAGCACCAAATCTTCCTTCATTAGCTCGTGGGCCTTTTCCGCGATCAAATCAAAGCCCTTTTGGTCCACGAAACGCGACACAATTCCGATTACTGGCCCGAGGTGCTCCTGCGGCAGCCCGAATACCTGCAGCAAATCCTGCTTGCAAACCTGCTTGCCGCTTAAATCCTTGGCTGAGTAATTCGCCGCGATCAGCTCGTCCTTCGCGGGATTCCACGCCGTGTAATCGACGCCGTTCAGAATTCCCACCAGCCGGTTCGCCCGCTTCCGCGCCACGCCCTCCAGTCCATACCCGAATTCTTTTGTCTGAATCTCCTGCGCGTACTTCCGGCTCACCGTGGTCAAATAATCCGAATAAACCAATCCGCCCTTCAAAAAGTTCACGCTTCCGTAGAACTCCATTCCCTCGGGATGAAACACCGTTGGCGGCAACCCTACGCGCCCCAAAACATCTCGCGGGAACTGCCCGTGATATCCCATATTGTGAATGGTGAAGACCACCGGGATGTTCTTTACCAGCGGGTCGTCGTTGTACGACGTCCGCAACAGTACCGGCACCAGCGCCGTCTGCCAGTCGTGGCAATGAAATACGTCCGCGGGCCAAGTCTGTTTCGCTACCTCGATGGCCGCGCGGCAAAACTCGGCGTAGCGCTCCGGGTTGTCCGGATAGTCTTTCCCGCCGCTTCCGTAGAGTCCCTCGCGGTCAAAATAGGCGGGATCATCCACGAAGAAGTACCGTACTCCGCCGAGTACCGCGCCATCCGCAATTGCAGGAAACCGCAGCCGCGCGCCGCCCATCGGAACGGTCAGGCTCGGAATCACCACCGCCGCCTCGGTCCCGCGGGAGCGCGGCAACACCACGGCCACTTCGTGGCCCTGCGCCACCAGGGCCTTCGGCAGCGCTTCCACGACATCTGCCAGGCCGCCAGTCTTCGAAAACGGCAGTCCCTCCGATGCCACAAACAAAATTCTCATAGACGGTCCATAAACGCTCGCCCGTCCATTTTACGATACGGACGCGCCTCCGCCGCGCTCTTTCTGGCAGCCACGCAATGCGGTTCCTCATTCCTCACCGGGCCGCCGCGGACGACGTCTTCGGCTGATAGGTGCCCGGAACTGCCCGTAGCGAAACGGCCAAGCGGTTCCAGCCGGTCGGCCAACTTGGGCCGGGGAGTGTGGCGCAAGTGCGCGCTAGGTCGATTGTGCACCCTGTTAGCATTGCCGGGGGCTTCGACTTGCTAGACTTCCCGAGGCTAAACCTTGGAGGGTGTCCTCGTCCAAACCCGGCCAGAGCTGTCCCTCCGTGTTCTTTGCACCTAGGGCGAACAGTGGCAAACGGAATGCCTGCCGATTCCGTGGATCTCAAAACTAGGCATGCGCTAAACCAAAAACGGCCCCGATTTTCGTCGGGGCCGTTTCGACGATAGTTTTATCTTCTCTAGAAATACAGCTTCAGGCCAAGTTGGAGAATTCGCGGATCGTTCGCCGAAGTCACTTTCCCAAACGTTGACAGCGTTATGTTCGTGCCGACCGCCGCAAAATTTGTGTGGTTAAACGTGTTAAAGGTTTCGGCGCGGAACTGAAGGTACGTCTTTTCGCCCTTCAGCTTTGTGTTCTTGAAAAGAGAAATATCCCAACGCTGGAAGCTTGGTCCCGTCACGACCCCACGGCCTGCGTTGCCGGGACGGTCCGCGTTCACTGGCGTGGGTGTAAACACAGAGGTGTCGAAAAACTGGGATACGGAGTGGGGTGCGTTTTGATTCGGGTTCCCCGTCATGTCTGGCCGCGCGCTGGATGCGCTTGCGCCGAGTAGCCCGAGCCCCCCAGGATCAGTATTGGAAGTGGTGACCGTCAACGGCGTCCCGGTGTAGTAGTAAACCAGCCCGGACACTTCCCAGCCCCCTAAAATGTGGCCCACGTAACCATTTTGAGACGCGTGCCAGGGCAGGTCGTAAACGTAGTTCACGGTCAAGTTCTGGCGGCGATCAAGAGCGGATGGCCCGTACTCCGCCGCGATGTCGTACACGTTCTGCGCAGCATTAGACCGATCGCTTGGGTTGTTGGTCAGATTGTGCGACCAAGTATAGTTGAAGACGAACATCGAGCTTGCACCCCATCGCTTTTGGAACTGCGCCTGGAGCGCGTGATAGTTCGAATTGAATCGGTTCTCGATGCCGCTGATCGCTCCGTATCCCGGAAAAGGCCGGAATTGGTTTAGCGGTAGCTCACCAGCGCTACTGGTGAAATTGGCTGGGTTAAGGCCGTGCGCCGCTCCGACGCCAGGAGGAACCTCGTTTATGTCTTCAACGCCCAACAAATGATGAGCATTGTTCCCGTAGTAGCCGATATCGAGCATCATGTCGTTCCTGAGCTGGCGCTGGACACCAAGGCTCCATTGCTGGGTATACGGAGTGTGCCACGGAAGCCCGATGAATGCCGCGCTGCCCGACCCGCCGAACGCAGGCGGGTTGGCGGAGATGTTTAGATTTCCGCCCGAAGGGTTCGTGAATGGGGCTTGAGCGATCGAAACAGAGGTAGTGAACGGAGGGTCATTGAAGACATTCTGTTCGAAAGTGCCAACCAATGTCGAGTCGTAGAATATTCCGTAGCCCGCCCGGACTGACGTCTTACCGTTGCCGAAGGGGTCCCATGCAACACCAATTCGCGGGGCGAAGTTCGCGTTGTCGTTATTGCTGATGTGCGAACCATAAGGCGAGTTTTTGCCCGCTATGATGAATCCGTTGAGCGGGTTGTAATTTGGGTTGGGCGTTCCTCCGCCAGGACATGCCGTAACAAGACACAATTGGCCCGTGGTGCTGATGGTTGGCGCCTCAGCAGGATTGTAGAGGCCCGGAGCGAAGTTGTTGAGCTGCCTGTTCCCCGAATAAGGCTGTCCAAACCACGAATAGCGCAACCCCAACGTAATTGTCACGCGCGAAGACAAGCGGAATTCATCCTGCCCGTACGTTTCGAATTGATGTTCGCGGATGTCCGCCACGGCATCTTGCGAAGCCTGAGAGAAGGAACCGAGGTTCCCGAGCAGGAAGTTTGACCAAGCCTGCTCGGTGGAACAGATCGCCGCCGTAGTCACGCAATTTGCACCCGTGGGCCTACCGGTACTCAGAAAGGAGAAGGAACCCACATTATTTCCACCGGCATTCTCTCTTTTCTGGTAATGATGGTAGCTCCCCCCGAACTTAAGCGTGTGCTTACCCCTAATCCAGGTCAAGTTGTCGAAAACGTTGTGATCGCGATTGTAATCCCGATAGGAGCCGAACCCCGCGATGCTCGAGATTCCACTGATGGCAAGCGACGGAACACGATTCAATGTGGGAGAGAACGGCAAGGTTATGGCGCTGCCAATATCGGGTGAGTTCGAACTCAGATCCAGACCGATGGGGTCGCTGATGATCGCGCTATAGTTGAAGCCATACCCACCGTCGTTCAGCAAACTGGGTCTGATTGCGTAGGTGTAATGCCCCATAGCCTGCCAGCCGGGAGAATTCGTGCTGGTCGTGGCCACCCCGGGGAGCACGTCACCGGTAAACAGTCCCCCCGGCTCCTGGGTCGGAATGGAATCGTGCTCGTACCGTCCAAAGACAGAGAACTGGCTGTTAAAGAAATGGTCGCCCCGAATAACCTCTTGCCGCCCGTTGAAAATATTGCGCTGTGCTGTAAGCAGCGAGAAAATGCTGGTGGCGGCATTATTTGGCCCGGGAAACTTCGAATAGAAGTCCTTAATGTATGCGGCAGCCGCGGGATTAATGTTGGTGATCGTATTTGAGTTAGCAGTGCAGGTCGTGCCACTGAAGGCCACGCAAACATTGTTCTGGAAGTTTCCCGCCAACATTGCCTGCGTAGGCTCGGCCGCGCTGAAGGTTGCGTAAGTAATCACGCGCCGGAACTCTTCCGAAAAGAAGAAGAACGTCTTGTCTTTGTTAGTGTTGTAGTGGTTCGGGATGAACACCGGGCCGCCGAGCGTGTACCCAAAATCGTTGTACCGCAACGGCGGACGGGGAATCTGCCTGGGACTCGCCGCGTTGTTGAAAAAATTGTTGGCATTGAGGTCGTCATTGCGGAAGAATTCGTACGCGTCTCCGTGAAAGCTGTTTGTTCCGGACTTGGTGACCACGTTGATGATTCCTCCGCCCGCTCGCCCAAATTCAGCGTCGTATTCGGTGCGCAAGACCTTAAATTCGCTGATGGCATCCACGCTAGGAAAATTGCTGAGAGTCAAGTCGGACCCGCGGTCTACGTTGTCAATTCCGTCGATAGTCCAATAGTTGGACCCATTGCGTTGGCCGTTGATCGAAAAGCTCACGGTCGCCGCCAGACCTGACGGGAGCGAATTTCCAATATAAAGCTGGTTCAGGTTGCCCATGGACACACCGGGCATCAGGCTGACAAGTTGCTCATAATTGCGCGTGCCCAGAGAGAGCTCGCGAACCTGCGTTCCCGTAATCAAACCGGAAGGCGTCACGCTTTGCGTGTCAACCTGGAAGACGTTGGCCTCCACGCTCACCGTCTCGCTTACTGCGCCAACCTCGAGCGTGAAATTGACGCTTAGCTTGTCGTTTACGTTAAGGACCACGCTTGTCTGTACGGACTTCTTGAAGCCCGCCGCTTGCGCCGTGACGCTATAGCGGCCTACGGGCAAAAGCGGAGCCACGTAGCCGCCGTATGCGTCCGTCATCACCGTACGTACGTCCACGTTCTGTTCAATATTGCTTACTGTGATTTTGACATGCGGAATCGCGGCGCCTTTTGAGTCGAGAACGGTTCCTGAAATCGTCCCGGTGACGTTCTGGCTGAAGCTCGCGCAACTTAGGCTGAACATCAGCAACAACACCCCTAAACACCTATTTGCTACCCCTTTCATGAAAACCCTCCTTGGTTCACCCATTGGTATTGCCGAACGACGCACACTGCTTGGGCCGAAAAATAATCCTTCAAGAAACACCCCTATGTTCATGCTGCACTCCGAGAAATTGCTGTTACTCGACTGCCCCCAATCGGTTCGTGATCTTGTAACGGTCCCCCCGAAATATAGACTTTACGTACTCCACCGCCTTTCCACCTTCCACATACGAAGTGCGCGTGAACAAAAACACCGGGTCTCCCTTGGGGATTCCCAGCAACCGCGCTTCTTCTGTATTGGCTAAGCCCGCCTCGACCACCTCGTCTGCTTGCACGATGTGGATTCCATAAACCTGCAAAAGCGTTCGATAAAGCGACGTGCGTGGATCAAACCTGTCGAGCAGGTTCGGGCAGAGCGACTGCGGCAGACAGGTCGTCTCGACACCCATGGGCACCGCGTCTGCCACGCGCACGCGCCGGATGCGGATCACCATTTCTTCTGCTGAGAGGTGTAGAGCTTCGCCGGTTTCCGCCCCCGCCGGGACCACTTCCGACGAAACAAGCCTGGAATGCGGCCGCGAGCCCCGGGCTTCCATCTCCTCGGTAAAGGATTGCACTTCGCGAATGTTCTTTTCCAGCTTGACCTCAGAGACAAACGTGCCTTTCCCCCGCTGGCTGTGCGCCACGCCCAAACTGCACAGCGACTTAAGGGCTTGCCGCGCGGTCATACGGCTGACCCGCAGACATCTGGAAATTACCTCCTCCGAAGGAAGCGGCTTCCCCGGCTTCAACTTGCCGACACGAATGTCCTGCAGAAGATGCTGCTGGATCTGGTAGTAGAGAGGAATGGCGCTGTGCCTGTCGAGGTCCGGTAAATCCACCGCTCACCCCAGTTGTCTAGACAACTGGGGCCCTTATATTTCCTCCACGACCCCCTGTCAAGCTGTTTTCCGGGCGGGCCTATCGAAACCGGTTGTGACGGCTTGCTGGTAAACTGTTTTCCGCATGCCTCGCCAACGCCTTGGTCAGCATTTTCTTGCAGATCTTGGGTGGCGCGAGCAGATCGCCCGCGCGATTCGCGTCTCCCCTCATTCCACCGTGCCGCTGCCGGCCGATGACCAACACCGTTGGATCGAGATTGGCGCAGGCCACGGCGAAATGACCCGCTATCTGCTCGCCGGCGGCGGAATGGTTGCCGCCATCGAGGTGGATCCTTCCCTGGCAGCCGGCCTTCGACGACTCGCCAAGGAGTTCCCTCGGCTTACCGTCGTCCCCGAGGACATTCTCAAAACCGATCTTGCTGAGCTCGCTGCCGGCCGGCCTCTCCGCCTCTACGGCAATCTTCCCTACTACATCACCTCGCCCATCCTGCATCACCTCTTCAGGTACGCATCGCTCATCGACGAAATGCATTTCGTCATTCAGAGTGAAGTCGCTACCCGCCTCGCCGCCTCTCCGGGCACGCGCGATTATGGTTATCTTTCCGTCGTCACACAGTTCTACACGCGGCCGGAGATCGTCTTCGAGATTCCTCGCCAAGCGTTCCAGCCTGCCCCGGAAGTGACCTCCGCGCTCGTCACCTTGCGCCTTCCCGGCGAGCGAACCAAACTCGCCCTGAAGGACGAGACCCGCTTTCTGAATTTTGTGAAGTTGTCTTTCTCGCAGAAGCGAAAAACGCTGGTGAACAACCTGCGGTCTCTCTGCAAGCCCGAAAAAATTCGCGGGGCGCTCGCCCGGCTAAACCTGCGCCCGGACGCTCGCGCCGAGCAGCTTACCGTCGCGCAACTTGCTGCTTTTCATGCTCGGCTCGAAGGTGGCTGATGCATTCTTGACCGGGGCAGTCACAAAACCGTTTCGCTTTCCTTCTTCAACGCCGCCACCACGCGGTCGGGATAATCGCTCATGATCCCGTGAACGCCCGCTTCGATCAGCAGGCGCATGTGCGCCGCCTGATTGATGGTCCAGCAGACAACCTGCAAATCCTTTTTGCGCGCCTGCTCCAATAGCGCCGGCGTAACCAGGTCTCCCCGCACCGCCAGTTGCCGCGCGCCGATCTCCAGGGCTTTCTCTACCGGTTTTTCGAGTTGTCCGTCATAAAGCAATCCGGTCATCACCGTGGGCTCGATCGTGTGCACATTCAGGACCATGGATGGGTCAAAAGAGATGACCACCGCGCGCGGAATTTCACCCGATTCGCGCAGTGCCGCAACTACGGCATGCTCCCCGCCCCAGGCTCCGCTGGGTTTCATCTCCAGGTAGAACACCGCGTCATTTTTCTTGGAAAACTGGAGGATCTCTTCTAGCGTGGGGATGCGCTCGCCGGAAAACTCGCTCCCGAACCAGGAGCCGGCGTCGAGTTCGCGCAATTCAGCAAGCGTCAGATCGTGCACTGATCCGCGTCCGCTGGTGGTGCGATTCACGGTCTCGTCGTGGACGGCCACGAAATGCGCGTCGCGCGACAGCTGCAAATCGGTTTCGATAAACGTCGCTCCCAGCGCCACCGCCTTGCGGAACGCCGCCATGGTGTTTTCCGGGGCGTGCCCCGAAGCTCCACGATGTGCAATCACCAGCATTCCGATCTAGTCTCCGGTCCGGTCGTGCCGTGTAATCTTGGTTCCTGCTCTCGTCTTTGCCCGACACCCGCAAAAAGCTCTTCGTCCCAACACACCTCTTCAAGAAAAGTTTCTATGTCTTGACGAATTTTTCTTTCCAAATATCATGTTAGCATTCGCATTGGTTTTTTTTCATGCAGCCCTCAACCCCGCACCTTGAATCTAACGGGTAGGCAGTGAAGGAGTGGACGAGGGGGTTAACCATGAAAAAGCAGCTTCGGGCCCTGTGCGTGTCGCTATTGTTCGTCGCACCGGTTGCGGTCGCGCCTCGAGCAATGGCCGTACCCTCGCAAGAAAACAAGCACCAGCGTAGCGAAGAACAATACCGGGAGAGATTGGCCAAGCAAGTGCGCCATGAATTGGTCATGCTGCCCTGGTACTCGGTGTTCGACAATCTGGCTTTTCGCATCGACAAGGACAAAGTCACGTTGCTTGGCCAGGTAACCCGGCCGGTCCTGAAATCGGATGCCGAGGCAGTAGTGAAACGTATCGAAGGCGTGGCTTCGGTTAAGAATGACATTGAGGTTCTACCGCTGTCACCGATGGATGATCAGCTGCGTCGCGCGGTATTCCGTGCGATTTATGGCGGAGCCGGCATGCAGCGATACGCGAATCAGCCTATCCCGTCCATTCACATCATCGTGAAGAACGGCAACGTCACGCTGGAGGGCGTTGTGGACACCGAGATGGACAGAAACATCGCAAACTTGCGCGCGAATCAGGTTCCCAACGTGTTTTCCGTGAAGAATAATCTGGTCGTGGCAACGAATCCAAAAAAACGAACGTAAGACTAGGCGAATTCATCCCGCGACGCAAGCAAGGACTGACCGCGATCATGGCAACCGCTACCGTCAGGCCGAACCCGGCTCGGCCTTTTCGCTTTGCGAACCGGATCGTGCCGGTCAATACCGCTCCCGCGGACTTTGATCCGGAACGCGATCTGCCGGAAGGATTCCCGGAGTTCCTTGCCCCGCTGCACGCGGCGCTGACGCTGCGCCAAAGAGCGCTGGTGGAACGCCGCGAACGCGCGCTCGAGGAAGCACACGCGGGCAAGCTACCTTCCTACCTTCCGCCATCGATTGCGACCATGAGTTCCTGGACGATCGAACTGCCGGCGTGGTGCGCGGACCAGCGCAATCAAATGACGGGTCCGGCAGACGACGCGGAACTCGTGGTGAAGATGCTGAATTCCCGCGCGCCGGGAGTGATGTTGGACCTGGAAGACTCGACGGCGAACACCTGGGAACACAACGCACTGGGCATCAAAAACATTCTGGAAGCGCTGGCAGGACGGCTGAGCTACTTCGACCGCAAGCGCAATAACATCCTCGGGATCAATCCCAGCCCTACGGTCATTTTCACCCGGCCACGCGGTTTGCACCTCCATCAGGCGGGCGTTTTGCCCGGCGAGCTGTTGCCCGCTTCTCTGTTTGACGTGGCCATGGTCGCGTATGGGGTGGATTTTAACGCGCTCAAGCATCCGCTGTGTATCTATATCCCGAAATCCGAATCAGCGGACGAAGCGCTGTGGTGGCGTGATCTCTTCCAGATGATTGCCCGGCTGAAAGGCCTGCCAAAGAACGCCATCAAGTGCATGGCCCTGGTCGAATCGCATCCGCTCGCATTTCAGATGGAAGAGTTCGCCTGGAATCTGCGGGAGCACATTGTCGGACTGAACCTCGGGCGGTGGGACTACATGGCCAGCCTGATCCACTTCAATCTGGAGAATCCTGAATGGGTGCTGCCGGACCGCAACACCATTCCCCACAACGTCGCCTTTTTCCAGAACCTGCGCAGCCTGATGCCCGAGATTTGCCACAAGCACGGAATGCTGGCGATTGGCGGAATGACCGCCCTCTATCCGAGTCGCGAAGACGCGGAGCTCAACAAGCACGCTCTCGAGGTGCTTGCCGAAGACAAGAAGAACGAGGCGAATTCGTTGATGGACGGCGCATGGACCGGTCATCCCGACCAAAACGAAATCGCGGTGAGCCAGTTCCTCGCCCCCAACCAGTTGCAGGCGCGGCCGGTGAACGCCAGCACGCATCCGGATTTGAGGCCATTGCCGGAGGGCGCGGGCAAGCGCACGCTTGCGGGCACACGCGGGGCCATTCGCACCGTGATTCGCTACCGCAACGGCGTGCTTAACGGGAAAGGTGCCAGTTTGCTCGATGGCTACATGGAGGACTTGGCGACGGACCGGATTTACCGCCTGATGATCGCGCAGCGCCTGCGTCATTCGCGCCAGGCAGAGGTTCTTGATGATGGCTCGACCGCGGTACCACACACGCCAGAATTGGTCAGCTGGCTCTTCGACGAGGAGCTCGACCGGCTGCTTCAAGAAATGAAGAGCGACGATCCTCAAATGGCGGCGACGCTTAGCGAAGCGCGCCGTATCGGTGAAGAAATGATTCGTCGGGAGGAGTTCGATCCCAGGTAGGAAACGGTTTTGGTAATGAGTCTCTTGACCGTGCTGTTGATTCGGTTCCCGAGAGGTGCAGGGCAGTCTGAGGAGTTCAACAGGCAGGGAGCAGTCACCTGGCAGGCACGCCCAAGCAAACGCATTCCGGCGGGATTTGAGAAGCAGGCCTTTCGCCTTGTTCGGTAGCCCTATGCGCGCGGGAACATTTGGCCGTCGGCGTAGAAATAGTCGCGATTCGAATCGGCCGACCTTGCTGGAAGCGCATAACTGACGCTGGCGGAATTCTTCATGACGGCGGCGAACGCCGACTGGAAGGCGTCCATGTCCGCTTGCGTGCCGACGGTGATGCGCAGATGGGTAGGCCAAGCCGGCCAGATGCGTCCGATGAACACCTTTTTAGCGGCCAGCGCATCGATCACCTGCCTTGCAGGGCGCTTGGCGTCCAGCATGAAGAAGTTGGCCTGTGACGGGGTGAAAGAATACCCCTGACTGCTGAGCCAATCGAAGGTTTTCTGGCGAACCGTAGTGTTGACGAGTTTGCGCTCGGGAACCAAATGCTCGTGCTTGAGGCTGGCGGAGGCGGCGACCAGCGCGGTGATGGGCATGGCGCTTCCGCCGCCCTGGGGGATCAGTTTCTCGAGCAAATCGGGCCGAGCGATAGCCGCTCCGCAGCGCAGGCCCGCCATGCCATAAATCTTCGAGAAGGTGCGCAGCACAACGATGTCCTGGCCGGCTTTCACCAAGTCGATGGCCGTGGCGCTAAGGTCGGCAAAATGGATGTACGCTTCGTCGACAAGCACGACGGACCCCTTCGTTTTTTGGGCCAGCAATGCTTCGATGGCGGAGTGCGGCGTGGGTGTGCCGGTGGGGTTATTCGGCGTGCAAACGTAGAAGAGGCCGGCGTCGGGCGCGGCAGCGAGCATGGCCGGAATGTCGTGCGCGTAGGATTTCGTTAGCGCAGTCTTGACCACCCGCGCGCCCGAGAATTTGGATGAGTGCATTCCGGATTCATACCCGGGGTCTGCGGTGACGTAGCTGCGGGTAGGCGAAGTAAACGCCATTACGGAAAAATGCAGTGGCTCGCTCGAACCCGGGAAAATCGCGACGTTTTCCGGTGCTACACCGACCGAGTCTGCAAACGATTTCGCGAGCTCCTCTTTCAGCCACCAGCAATAGCGCCCGCCGTCCGGGATGATGTCGCTGAGCGCTTTTCTCGCCAGGTCGCACGGTCCGAGGGGATTCTCGTTGGCGTTGATGACCACAGAGCCGGGAGGAAAATGCTGAAAATCACGGTCGACAGCCGCGGCAGCGAGCAGAGGCTCATTCACGATACGGAAAGCGGAGACGGCCGCGGCTGCGGCGGACCATTGGAGGAATGCCCTGCGCGAACCGTTATGAAGGGTCGGTCTCTGACTCATGCGAACCTCCTTAAACGCGGCAGAAATTGAATTTGATGTCCACCACTATAGCACCGAATCGGGAGGTTGGGAGCAAGGTAGTAGAAAAGGCTTTCTCGGTAGCCAATAAAGCGGCCCGCCGAGACGGTAGGGACGAGGGATTTGGCGGCGCCTACCGGATAGAATGCCAGCCCTCGCTGGTCTACACTCTGGGGTGGCGCTTTCGACTGGCTGCGATCGAGGAATAAGTGGCCGAAGAGGCTCAAGAAACATTGGCGGCTCACTCCGTCGAGGAACGCATCGCCGCGCTGGATTGGGAAGCTGCGAGCGATTCCCTTTCCGAGCGCGGTTACGCCGTAACCGCGCCGATTCTTTCACCTGAGGAATGCGCCTCGCTCGCGACGATGTACGCCGACGCAGGCCGGTTCCGCAGCCACATCGTGATGGAGCGCTACCGTTTCGGTGTCGGAGATTACCAATACTTTAACCATCCTTTGCCGGAAATCGTTTCGTCGCTGCGCACCAGCGCTTATCCGCATCTCGCCAACACCGCCAATCGGTGGGCGGAACGTCTCGGAGACCAGAACCTACGTTTTCCTGCGGAGCATGCCGCGTTTTTGAGAATTTGTCACAACGCCGGCCAAAGCAAACCCACACCGTTGCTGCTGCACTACGAGGCAGGCGGGTACAACTGCCTGCACCAGGATATTTACGGTGAAGTCGCTTTCCCGTTGCAGATGGTCTTCTTGCTTGGACAGCAAGGCCGCGACTGGCAAGGCGGGGAGTTTCTGCTGGTGGAACAGCAACCGCGAGCGCAATCCAAAGCTGAAGTAGTCCGTACCGATCAAGGCCAAGCGATTATCTTTACGACGCGCTACCGCCCGGTACGCGGCACGCGCGGCTATTATCGCGTGAACATGAAGCACGGAGTGAGCCGCGTGCATCGCGGCACGCGTTACACGCTGGGAATCATTTTTCACGACGCGAAATAAGGGCTCGGACTGCAGGACTGATCCCGAATTCTGGGGCGGATGAGGGTGTCCGCTCCGCCACGGGACGACCGCGGGCTAGGTCGGATTCTATTCCTGGCCGCCGGCCAGCTCGCGAACAATGGCGCCAACGAAATTCTTGGCATCGCCAAAGAGCATCAGCGTATTGTCCATGTAATAAAGGGGATTCTCAATTCCCGCGAAGCCCGCACCCATGCTGCGTTTGATCACCATCACGGTGCGCGCCTTGTCCACGTCGAGGATGGGCATGCCAAAAATCGGGCTGGAGTGATCCGTGCGCGCGGCGGGATTGGTCACGTCATTCGCGCCAATAACCAGCGCAACGTCGGTCTGCGGGAAGTCGCCGTTGATTTCGTCCATGTCGAGCAGTTTGTCATATGGAATATCGGCTTCGGCAAGCAGAACGTTCATGTGGCCGGGCATGCGGCCGGCCACAGGATGAATGCCGAATTTCAGGTCAACGCCTCGCTTGGTGAGGCCGTCAAAAAGCTCGCGCACCTTGTGCTGCGCCTGCGCCACAGCCATCCCGTAGCCTGGAACGATGACCACTTTGTTAGCGGCAGCAAGGATCCCGGCAGCTTCTTCCGGAGAGGCGCTGCGAACCGCGCGCCCCTCGACAACCTTGCCGGCAGAGACTTGCACTTGGCCGAAAGCGCCGAAGAGGACATTCGTGAAGGACCGGTTCATGGCTTTGCACATGACCACCGAGAGAACGAAACCGGAGGCGCCATCGAGAGCGCCGGCAACGACGAGGACTTTGCTATTGAGCACGAAGCCCAAGAGCGCAGCGGAGAAACCGGCGTAGGAGTTCAAAAGCGAAATCACTGTGGGCATATCCGCTCCGCCGATGGGAGTGACAAGCATCACCCCGAAAAGCAGCGCGACGACGATCATGGCCTGGAAAAGATGTGTGTATTCCGGATGAACCATGAGGATGAGCATCAAAACAATCGCCGCGCCGAGGGTGGAAAGGCTGACGACGTTTTGACCTTTATAGGTGATGGGACGCTGCCGAAGAATTTCTTGGA
This sequence comes from Candidatus Acidiferrum sp., assembly GCA_036262755.1. Lineage (GTDB taxonomy): Bacteria > Acidobacteriota > Terriglobia > Acidiferrales > UBA7541 > Acidiferrum. Next base: position 20,323 of record DATAIH010000045.1, on the reverse strand, counting down.
GTTTACCTGCGGCGATCAAGCTGCCCGTGAAGGTGAGAGATCCGATGATGACTTCAAGGCCGATCTCCAGCATCTGGAACTTGGTCAGATGCGGAGTACCTACGTAATACTCCGCGATCCCGATGAGCGCAGCGGAGAGGGCGCCAAATGCGTGGCTCATCGCCGTCCGTTGAGGAACGGCGGTCATCTTCACCAGTCCTAGGGGAACGCCGATGGCCGCGCCGATAATCAGAGCGATGATGATCCATTTGTAGTGCGTGACCTGCGGATCAAAAAGCGTTGCGAGGACGGCCACAGTGCAAGCGATTTCGCCGATGACAACGCCCCGCAGCGCGGATACCGGTGAACTGAGCCATTTGAGCGCGAGGATGAAGCCGATAACCGCTGCGATATACGACAAATCAATGAGCTGTTGTGTCGCGAGCTCGCTCATTACTTTTTCGCCTTGGCCGCGCGGAACATGTGCAACATGCGGTCGGTGATTAGGAAGCCGCCGACCATGTTGCTGAAGGAAGCGGCCACGGCGATCAAGCCGAGCAAAGTGGAGAGCTTCGTCTCATGCCGGCCGGCGATGATGATCGCTGCGACCAGCACGATGGCGTCGAGAGCGTTGGTCAAGGACATCAGCGGAGTGTGCAGGAGCGGAGACACCCGCTTGATCAACTCGACTCCTAAAAACGCCGCGAGAATAAACACGAAAAGATTTGAGATGAAATCAGCAGGCATCCCTCCTCCTTACGCTTTGGCTACCAGGGCCGGCATTGAGAAAAACTCCCGCACGCGGGCATTAAAGACTTCACCATCCTTGGTGAGCAGCGTCTCGCGCACAATCTCGTCGTCGAGGTTCAATTGCAACTTGCCCTCTTTGACCAAGTGCAGCAGGAAGGCACTGAGATTCCGCGCGTACATTTGGCTGGCGTGATACGGCATGCCGGTCGCCAAATTGAAATAGCCAATGATGGTGACGCCATGCTCGATGACCACTTCGCCGGGCTTGGTGAGTTCACAATTCCCGCCGCGCTCGCTGGCGAGGTCCACAATCACTGAACCCGGTGCCATGCCCGCCACCATTTCCTTGGTTACCAGAACCGGCGGCTTCTTCCCCGGGATGACCGCGGCGGTGATGACCACATCGCTATCCGCAACCGCCTTGCCAAGAAGCTCGCGTTGCCGCTGATAAAACGTTTCGTCCTGCGCGCGCGCGTAGCCCCGCGAATCCTGCGCATCCTTTGCTTCAATCGGGAGTTCCAAAAACCGCCCGCCGAGACTTTGCACCTGTTCCTTGGCAGCAGGCCGCAAGTCGTATGCCGTGGCAACGGCGCCGAGTCGCCGCGCCGTAGAGATCGCCTGCAAACCGGCAACTCCTGCGCCGATGATGAACACACGCGCCGGCGTAATGGTTCCCGCCGCCGTCGTAAGCATGGGAAAAATGCGCGGCAGTTTGTCGGCGGCCAGGACGGCTGCCTTGTACCCGCAAACCGTTGCCATGGACGAAAGAGCGTCCATGCTTTGCGCGCGCGTCGTCCGCGGCATCAGCTCAACGGAAAACGCCGTCACACCCTTGGAAGCAATCTCCTGAATCGTCTCAATCGAGCCCAGCGGCCTCAGAAATCCGATCAGCACCTGGCCGGTGCGGTACAAAGGAACATCCGCTTTCCCGGTTTTGTCATTCGAGCCGTAACACAGCACTTGCACGACGATGTCTGCGGAGCGAAAAACTTCCGCGCGGCTCGCCGCAATCTTTGCGCCTTTAGAGAGATATTCCGTGTCGGGATAGCCCGCGCCAACTCCGGCGCCCGCTTCGACCAAAACTTCAAACCCCGCTTTTGTCAGATTCGGCACGACGACGGGCACTAGCGCCACCCGCCGCTCTCCCGGGAAGCTTTCTCGCGGAACGCCCACAATCATGAAGTTTCCTCCAGGACCAAAATCTTCGACAACTTATGGGAATTGCACACGATCGACGAGACGCACCCAAGCGAGCGCTATCAGAGGTCTGCCCTACCCGACTCCACGCCCTGGAAAGCATACACTCTTCGCGAGTGTTTCGCTAAGGGCCGCTCCAGCGCAGTGGCGTGCGTTTACTGGTCGCGGGGAAGCATTTACCATGCCGCGCTGCGCGGGACAGCCACTCTCCGGTCTCACCGTCTTTTGTAAGCGCTCGCCATTCGTTCTTCTGTGATGCGCGTCCCTGTTTTCGGTGATGCTACCTGGGTTCCCGGAGCTTCCCTTGCGGGGGTTATACTTGCGTATGCGCTGGCCGCCCCGACTCTCGCAGTGCCTCACCGGGATTCTTGCTGGTCTTTTGCTCGCAGCTGCGCTCCTGGCCCAGAACGGCGATTTCCAGAGAGATTTGGCAGCCTGGCGCACCCAACACACTGCGGAGCTTTTGAAGCCCGATGGCTGGCTCTCGCTGGTTGGACTGGAATGGCTCGAACCCGGCGACAATAGCGTTGGGGCCGGCTCCGAGAGTAAAATTCGCCTCGCCAAAGGACCAGCGCACCTAGCGGTCCTGCATCTCGAGGGAGAAACCGTCACCCTGAATCCGCCTGCGGGCGGATTCCCGCAAGGCTTTCTAGTGGCGGGAGCACCCGCAAAGCCGCAAGCTCTTCGCGTGGAACCAAACAACGATAAAGTCGCGCCCCGCTTGGTCATCGGTGAACTCAGCCTGTACGTCATTCGCCGCGAATCCCGCTTCGCTCTGCGCATCAAGGACGCCCAGTCCCCGTCGATTACGGGATTTCACGGCCTCAAGTGGTATCCGCCGGACGCGACTTATCGCGTAACCGCCAAGTGGGTTCCCTACGTTCCTTTCAAGAGCATTACGCTCGCGACACTGGTCGGCACCAAATACGACCAACCCGTCCCCGGAGCTGCGGAATTTGTCGTTGGCGGGAAAACCTGGCGCCTCGAACCGGTGCTTGAAGATCCGACGGTGGCCAAACTTTTCTTTATTCTTCGCGACACCACGAGCGCGACCACGACCTATCCGGCATGTCGTTTCCTTTATACCGGCTTCCCCGCGAACGGCCTCGACAAGCCAGGTGCATTGGTGCTCGATCTCAACCGCCTGGAAAATCCCCCCTGTGCCTACACGCCATACTCCACCTGCCCATTGCCGCCGGCAGGGAACCGCCTGCCGATTCCCTTGCCCGTCGGCGAGCAGCGCTATCATGACTGAAGGGGTCTTCCTTTCTCCGTTTGCAATCTCAGTCACGCGCCTTAGGGAGCCTGCTGAAACCGCCTGGGGGGTCATTTACGGTTGAGCTTTGACGGTTGGATACTGAATGCCCAGTTGTTCGAGGTAACTTTTGTAGCGCGCAGGGTCGTAGTAGAACTTCTTCAGCTGCGGCAGAAACTTTTCCATCCGTTCTTTGTTCATCTCCACGGCCGGCTTGTCCTCCGGACTTAGGAGCGAGGTGTAATGAATGTCCTTGGTCTGTACGTTTCGGAAATATTCCCATGCCTGTTGAACCAGCGGCGGCTGCAACAAGAAATCCAGTGCCGTCAGCGCTTGGACCTTCGCGCCCGCAGTGGAACCCTTGTGCGCGATCGGCGTGGCCATGGCAACGGCGTTCGGCCAGCTATGGCCCGGCAGGTTAGGTATGTTGGCGGGATACAACAGATAGGTCATGGGCACATTCCAAGAGATGTCGCCCACGTCGTCGGACGCGCCCCCCGTCAGGTTTTTCTCAGGTTCCGAGAGCCGGCCAACCCTCTCCTTGAGACCCTCCGCTTTCGCGCCGATTTCTTTCTGTAGAGCTTTTGCGAGCGTCTGATCCGCGTCGTTCCACCTGGGCATACCCACGGCTTCGATGTTTTTCTGCTGCGCCTGGGCAATGACCTTGTTGAAGAAAGGCGGCCAAGCGGAGCCCACGAGCTTGTGGTCCACGCTGGTGCCGGTCATCTTCGCAGCTGCATCGGCGATGGAATTCCCGAGGTCGTAGAGCTCTTTGATGTGCTGATAATCCAGTTCGCGGAAGTAGTACCACACCGCCGCTTCGGAAGGAACGACGTTTGGCTGATCGCCGCCATTGATGATGACCCGATGAGAGCGCTCGGCGGGCCGTAGGTGCTCGCGGCGAAAATCCCAGCCGGTGTCCATCAGTTCGACCGCGTCGAGCGCGCTCCGTCCCTCCCAAGGCGCCATTGCCGCGTGGGCCGCTTTGCCATGGAAGAAGTACTCGACGGACACCAGACCGCTCGACCTGCCGTCGCCGGTGGCGTATGACGTTGAGAATTCCGATCCCACGTGGGCTCCCAGCACTAGGTCCACATCGCGGAACAATCCGGCACGCACGTAGAAAGCCTTGGTCCCCAGTAGTTCCTCGGCAACACCAGGAAAAATCTTGATGGTCCCGGGAATGCGATGTTCGTCAATCAGCTTTTTCAGAACGAGCGCGGCAGTCACATTTACGGCCATGCCGGAGTTATGACCTTCCCCATGTCCTGGGGCGCCTTCCACGAGGGGATCGTGATAGGCCACTCCGGGCTTCTGAGAAGCGCGCGGAATACAGTCGAGGTCCGTGATGAAAGCCACCACCGGCTTACCGCTCCCATAAGACGCCACCCAGGCGGTGGGGATGCCGGCAACCTCGCGCTCGACGTGGAAGCCATTTTCCTCGAGGATGCCTGTAACGTAGCGAGATGTCTCGAATTCCTGGAAGCCGAGTTCGCTGAAACTGAAAATTTCATCGACCATTTGCTGAGTGAAAGTCTCGCGCTTGTCAACCTCCTTGACCGCTTCCTCCTTTAAAGCCGGGAGTGAGTTGGGCTGCTGACCCAAAAGAGCCGGTCCCGCGCAGAAAATCAAAACGGCAAAGCAAATTCGTTTCATGGTTTTTTCCCTCAAATGCCGCGCATGGTACATCGGCTTAATCAAAGAAATAAAAATAAATTCGCAAATCCCTCCGGAAAGGCATGGCCTCGCCCGTCGGCGAACCCCGCGCTCGCGCTTGAGGCACTTCCTCTGATCTCTGACCTCGTTCCCTCAATCGCTGTTGTTTGACTGCGCGCACCTGTTTTGAAAATTGATAGTGGCTATCGGAAAATAGTGATGTAGGCAAACATGGACTCGGCGAACTCCAAATTGGAAGGCTCCAACCACGACTCTCCGGCTCGCGAAAAGCTCATCGCCCTGCGGCTGGCGCTTCTTCGCGTGCACAAGAAGCTGTTGGAGATGGAACGCCGAAACTACGAGCGCGAGCACGGCCACGTCAACGCCGGCGAATTATTCCGTCTGGTCGTGGACCACTCCCAATTCGCCTGGCTGCACAACATTTCGGAATTTGTGGTGCGCATCGACGAGTCTCTCGCCGCACAAGAGCCCATCACTCCGGAGTACACCAAAGTAGCGTTTTCCCTCGCGCGAAAGATGTTTGTTCCGACCGAATCCGGCGACGGGTTCCAAAAGAAATATTTCGACGCCATCCAAAGCGACCCGGCCGTGGTCATCGAGCACGCAGAGTTGGCCCGCCTCTTCAACAACGAGCCGCGAGACTCCCCGGGCGCTTAGCAGTTGCCGGATTGCTGATAGAATTCTGCGCTTGGGAGGTCTTCGTGAGCGAAGCGAGAAACCCGTCAGACGCGGGGGCCGTGTGGAGCTGAATCTGGACGACGTGGTGGTCGCCCACAATCAAGAGGCCCATCGCTTCGAGGCCACTGTGGATGGGCTTCGCTCGCTTATTACCTATCGCCGAATTCCGGGTCGCCTGGTGTTGCAGCATACCGAAGTGCCCCCACCGCTCGAAGGCAAGGGATTGGCCGCCAAGCTAACGCGTACGGCGCTGGATTTCGCACGCGCCAATCATCTGCGAGTGGTGCCTTTGTGTCCCTATGTTTCCAGCTTCCTCCGCCGGTATCCCGAATACCAGGACCTGCTTTCTGCGAATGATCTTCAGCAGATTTTGTCCCGCAGAAAGTGAATTCGTATGGCCTCGCCCATTCCTTCACCAAGGACGGTCCGCAAAGCATCACAGCAGAAAATGTCCATTCGCCGAATCCAACGCTCGGAACTCCCCGAAGATACTGTGGAGCTATCGCTGTTCCTGATCGGCAAAGTCGTGGTGCACGAACTGCCTGCCGGACGCGTCAGCGGGCGCATCGTCGAGACCGAAGCTTATCCTCCAGGCGATCCCGCCGGACATCATTTTCGAGGCCCCACGCCCCGAATCCGTTCGATGTATCTGGCTCCCGGCCACGTCTACGTTTTCTTCAACTACGGCGCCCATTTCATGCTCAACGTCGTCAGCGAGCGCCCGGGAACCGCCGCAGCCATTTTGATACGCGCGCTCGAGCCGCTGGAAGGAATCGAAATCATGCAGCGGCATCGCAAAACCACTGAACTCCTGGACCTCACGCGCGGGCCGGGGCGCCTGGCACAAGCCCTGCAGATCGACCGCCGGCACGACGGAGTCGATCTCTGCGCGAACGAAAAACTCTGGCTTGGCGCGATCGACTGTCCCGTGGCCCGCATCGGCAAGAGCGTGCGCATCGGCATCACGCGCGCCGCCGACAAACTGCTTCGCTTCTTTGAACGCGGCAACCCTTTCGTGAGCGGCCCCAAGCGGCTCCTCGAACCGGCGCCAAAGCAGCGCAAGCGCCGGCGCGCCGCTTGATTCCCGTCTAGTCCCGATTAAATTCGACCTTTTCGGGCATTTCTTTAGCGATATTACCCATATTTGCCCAAGCCATAGGAATCACTCGCAATGGCCACCCATTTCGTGCCAGAATAATTATGGCGAGCGCCTTGGCCCCGGCGCCTGCAGATTCTAATTCTCGACGATCCAGCCCGTCCAAGACGCCACCGCGCTCTCTCACTTACCTGACCGGCCGAATGCAAGCATCTGCATTCGAGGGAGGCAAGAACGCTCCGGCTTGAGGTGCAATGATGAGTTTTTCCTGGAAACAATACGAAGGCCAGGTCATCAACAATACCTTTCCCCTGGAGCGGTATCTTGGCGGCTCCAGCGAATCAGCCGTTTTTCTCACGCAACTCGCCGGCCCGCAATCTTCTAAAGCGGTGCTCAAGCTGATCCCGGAAGGCGCGTGGGTCGATCTGCAACTTTCACTTTGGCGCCGCGCTTCGAAGCTCACGCATCCCAATTTTCTCCAGTTGTACCAGGGCGCTCGCTGCCGCCTGGCGGACATGGACTTGCTTTACGTTGTCATGGAGTACGCCGAGGAGAACCTCTCTGAGATCCTCCCGCAGCGCGCGCTCACTCCTTCCGAGGCGCGCGACATGCTCAGCCCAGTGGTCGACGCTCTGAGCAACTTGCACGCCCAGGGATTGGTTCACTCGCATTTGAAGCCTTCAAACATTTTGGCCACCAGCGATCACGTCAAACTCTCCACCGACCGGGTCTTCCCTGCCGGCGAAACCCGCAAGTCCACGTCCAAGCCCACACCGTACGATGCGCCGGAATCTGCGAATCAGGCGCTCAGCGCAGCCAGCGACGTGTGGTCGCTCGGCGTCATCTTGATCGAGGTGCTAACGCAACGCGTTCCCGGCGGCACTTCCCTTCCCTCCGTGCCGGAATCTCTTCCGCAGCCGTTTCGGGAGATCGCGCAGCACGCGCTCGAACGCGATCCCGGGCTTCGCTGGAGTGTCGCCCACATCGCCGCCAGCCTGAATCCTCGCGCAGCGGCGGCCGCGCAAAGCGCCTCGGCCTTGTCCCTGCCGGTGTCAAGACTGCAAGTGCCGAAATCGGCGGCGGTCATGCCGCCCGCGCCACGCCGTGTGCCGCCCGCGGCAAGGGCTGCGAAGCCTGCGCCGCCGGTGCCGGTTATGCCGCCGATCGTGCCGCCGTTCGCAAAGGGGCTATCCTTCGAGCCTTTGAACGTGGGCGGCGCGAAGCGAGACATCGTCCTGCCGAGCTACGTCGTTCCGCTGGCGGTTGCCCTTTTGGTCGTTTTCTCCATCATCGCGCTGCCCAAAATTCTTGGCCGGCACGCGGACACTTCTTCAGCCTCGACAAGCGCCGCCTCGCGCGCCAGTGCGCCAGGGCCGGAAGCGCCACGGGCAAGCGCGGAAGTTTCTCGCGGCGCAAAACCCAGTTCATCTGCCCGGACCACGAATTCGCTGAAGACCGCGGCCGCGAAATCACCCGCAAAAGACGCTTCCCAGCCGGTGGCCGCTTCTCCTTCTCCCGCCTCTCCCCGCACAGAGACGAAAACTGCGGCGGACACGTCCAGCCGGGCTGCGGCTAATTCCGGCCCCGGCCATGGCGCCGTGCTGGAGCAAATTTTGCCCGACATTCCCGACAAGGCGCTCGCGACAATCACCGGCAAAGTCCGCGTCACCGTGCTGGCTCATGTTGACGCTGCCGGCAATGTTTCCGACGCCGAATTTGAGAACCCTGGTCCGAGCAAGTATTTCGCGGACTCCGCGCTGAAAGCCGTTCGCCGTTGGGAATTCAGCTCGCCCGAAGTCGGTGGCCGCAGCATCCCCAGCGAATGGCTGGTCCGCTTCGAGTTCTCCGCGTCCGGCATCCAGGCTTTCCCCACGCAATCTTCCCCGTAGGACGCTGTGTTTCTGCGTCGTTTCGTTTTGTTTCTTCCGTAGGGGCGCGGTAGATCGTGCCCGTACGGGTCGCGGGGTCACCGTCTCGGCCCTCAGCGGCGGGAACAAAGCGGGGAGGTCGTTTGGCTCGCTCGGCCCCCTCCCCGTCAGCGGTAGACCATTCTGGCCACGCATCCCCGTTCGATGCCCGAATGTTCCCGAATGTTCCCTTGCAAACAATCTGCGCTCCATCTACGCTAATCGCAGGAAAAAATAAAGGCTAAGACGAGGCCCGCTTCTCCGACAAGTGGCCGGGACAACCGGAAGGCGCTCCAGTACCGAGAGCGGACGAGGAAAACATACTTCATGCCCAACATTTCGCCTGACCTCCTCGCTCTGGGATTCATCTGGTACGTGGTTTTTCTCTTTTCCACCACCTGCCATGAAGCCGCGCACGCGCTTGTTGCCAAGATTGGCGGCGACGAGACCGCCTCCCTCGGCGGTCAGGTGACGCTCAATCCCGTGCCGCACATCCAGCGCGAACCCTGGGGCATGGTGATCATCCCCATCCTGATGCTCGTCCTGACCCGCTCCGTCATAGGCTGGGCCAGTGCGCCTTACGATCCGCATTGGGAGCGGCGCCACCCCCATCGGGCCGCCTGGATGGCCCTGGCCGGTCCGGCCACCAACTACACGCTGATGGTTATCGCCGCGATCGTTTTGCGCCTCGGCTGGCATCAGGGATGGCTGCACCAGGGTTCTTTTGCGGAGAATCTGATAGGCGCGTTGTTCTCGCTGAATCTTCTGCTGGGCACGTTCAACTTGCTTCCGGTGACCCCTCTGGACGGGAGCACTGCAATCATGCTGTTCATGGGCGAGGCGCGGGCGCAGCGCTACCTGGACTGGCTGCGCGGCAGTTCCTATGGCGTCCTCGGATTGGTTATCGCGTTATTCGCGTTTCAGTATGTGTACGCACCGATTGAGTCCTTTGCCCGACAAGTTCTTCTGTGGAGCCACTTCTGACGCCCAGAACGGTGTTCCCTCTTGGCTCCGCTTGCTGCACCATGCAGATGTGCTATGCTCGTGGTCCCCGTTTCGCCAACCGAATCCAAGCAAAAGGAGAACGCAAGAGATGAGGAACAAATCCCTGACCGGGGCGTTCATCGCGCTGCTTTTGATGACCGGGGCAGCAGCGGCGTCCGCGCAGGAAGTTACGCAGGCACAAAAGGACCGCGCACTGCAATACCTGGAATCGACCAAGAAAAATGTTTTGGAAGCGACCAAAGACCTTTCCGAGGAGCAGTGGAACTTCAAACCGGCGCCGGATCGCTGGTCGGTGGCGCAAGTGATGGAGCACATCGCGGCGGCGGAGGATTTTCTCCGGGACTTCACCAAGGAAAAGGTCATGCTCGGACCGGCGGGAGAACCCGGGCGGGACGTGAAGAAGACTGACGAGGCGGTTTTGACGATGGTTCCGGACCGCGCACATAAAGCGCAAGCTCCGGAACCGCTGGTGCCCAACAACCGTTTTGGTTCGCCCGAAGGCTCGCTCAGACATTTCATCGAAAGCCGGTCGGCGACCGAGGATTTTCTGAAGAACACCGCCGGACTGCGCGATCACGTAGAAGATAGTCCACTGGGCAAGCTAGACGGATACGAATTTGTGCTGTTCATCGCGGCGCACAGTGAGCGCCACACCAAGCAGATCAATGAAGTGAAGGCCGACCCGAATTTCCCGAAGAAGTAAAGCACCGGGGAAGGAATCCATGCGCCGCGCAAAGGATTTCCTGTTGCGCGGCGCATTTGCATTTAGAGGAAAGCTGGAACGCCACCTAGCGGTTTCTCGGGATAACGACAAGGCAGGCCTCGGGTGTGGGCAGCCAGCCGGCGGATACGCCAGCCGCGGCGGCAAGGCCGAAGCCCTAGCCAATTCAGCTCCAAGTCATAAGCCCGAAACAAAAAACCGGGGCGCGTCGTACTCGCGCGGCGCCGCGCCGGCGAATGAGTGTGTTAGAATTTTTTCCGCGGACGCGCGAATGCGCGCGACCGCCGGAGCGTGGAACTTCGGGCTCTGTGCAACGAGGTCCCGCGAACCCCGCCAGGCCCGGAAGGGAGCAACGGTACCGGGTATGCCTCGGGTGCCGCAGATCACCCGAAGTTCCTCTCGCCGCGAAAGCTCTCGGCCCTAGGCTGTGAGTTGTAAGTCAGGAATGAAAGGCAGGAGGGCCGGCGTTTGGCTCGGTGCTCTGTGTTTCCGGGAAAGGGCCAAGACCAGAGACTGGTTTCGGAAGCATCCTGGTTCAGGGAGTATCGAAGCAATCCAACACCCCACCGAAGGCAATTCTGGGGTGTTTGTCTTACTGTTTGAGGCAAAAACTTAGAACTAAGAAATTCACAATGAGCTACCAAGTCATAGCCCGCAAGTGGCGGCCGCAGACGTTCCAGGATCTCGTCGGACAACAACACGTCACGGAAACGCTGAAAAACGCCATCCTAAACAACCGCGTGGCGCACGCGTACATTTTCTCCGGGGCGCGCGGCGTAGGGAAAACGACGGCTGCCAGGATCTTGGCCAAGGCGCTGAATTGCGTGAAAGGTCCGACGCCGGAGCCTTGCGGCGTGTGCGATTCGTGCAAGGAGATTGCGACGGGCACCTCGCTCGACGTCATCGAAATCGATGCGGCCTCGAATCGCGGAATCGATCAGATCCGCGAGCTGCGCGAAATGGTGCGTTACGCGCCGGCCGCTTCCCGAAGCAAAGTCGTGATTCTCGACGAAGCACACATGCTGACGGGCGAAGCTTCGAACGCGCTGTTGAAAACCCTCGAAGAACCTCCGGACCGCGTGGTTTTCGTGATGGCCACGACGGAACCGGAAAACCTGGAAGACACGATCCGTTCCCGGTCGCAGCATTTTCATTTTCGCGCATTGACGTTTGCGGAAATCACCAAGCGGCTCGAAGAAATTGCCCAGAAAGAAGGATTGCAGGTCGCGCCGGGCGCGACGGCGGTAATCGCGCGCATGGCGGAAGGCAGTTTGCGCGACGCGCTATCCCTTTTGGAGCAGGCGCGTGCTTACTGCGGGGACACCATTCCCGACGACCAAGCGCGCGCACTGTTCGGCGTAGTGCCGGAGGACGCACTGGAAGAACTGGTCGGCGCGGTTGCTGCGGGCTCCGCGGACCGCGCGCTCGGATTAGTGCACACGTTTCAAAAGGAAGGACGCAATCTGCAGCACTTCTGCCGCGAAGCCATCCGACACATCCGCAATCTGCTGATCGCGCGCGTGTGCGGAGCGGACTCGGAGTTGATTGCCGCGACGCCGGACCAGCGGCCAGCCATCGCCAAGGCCGCGGCCTTGTTCAGCGAGGAAGACTTGACACGATTTTTTCAGATTCTGCTGCAAACCGACGATGATCTTCGCCGCAAGCCCGATCCACGCGTGCATCTCGAAATGGGCTTGCTCCGGCTGATTCATGCCTCGCGACTGGCGCCGCTCGAGGTGCTCTTGGCGGAGCTGAAAAGCGGCGCCCCGAGCAGCACCGGCAGTGGAACAGCGCGGGCAGGGTCAAGCGCTTTGCCACAACCGCGTCAAGCGGTGACGCCGCCGTCGGAAGTGGCGACGCAAAGCGTCGCATCCGCAGCAGCACCAGCGCGTCCGGGTGCGACTCGGGCGTTCCGTTCTCCGTCTGCAGCTCAGGATGCGGCAACTGCCGCGACCTCCGAAGTCAAACCGCCGAATGGCGGCAAAGAACCGATTCGCGTGCGCGGCGTTTCTCTGGAACAAGTGGCGGAGATCAAGAGCGCCATCCAGGGGCAGCAAAAATTTCTCGGCGAACTCGTGGAGCACAGCAGCGGCTGGGAGCTGGAAGGCGCGGAGCTGCGGATTTACTTTTCTCCGGAGAAGCGCCCGTTCGCGGAAATGATGGAAGGGCGCGAGCCGCTGGAAAAGATCCGTGCCGTTTCGAGCAACGTGCTGGGCCGCGCCGTGCGAGTCTGTGCTAGACTTGATTCTGTCGCTGCAGGGGCGGCGGCCGCTGCGGGCAGTCAGGAATTGCGCGCTGAGTTCGAGCGCGATCCACTGGTGCGGTCGATGCTCGAGCGGTTCGGTGGTAAAATCACTGAAGTGAGATCGCGGCAAGAAGAAAAGTGAAATGCGGCAAGAAGGATCCCCTATGGAAGTGGGCGCTATCCAACAAATGCTTTCGCGATTGGGCAAGCTGCAGGAAGATTGGCAGCGGCAAGTCAATTCCGTGACCGTGGAAGCCTCCGCGGGCGCCGGGATGGTCACCGTGAAAATGAACGGTCAGAAGCAGATTGTGGACGTGCGCATCGAGCAAGAGGTTTTCGCCGGAAAAGATCAGGAGATGCTGCAGGATTTGATTCGCGCCGCCGTCAACGAGGCTTCCCGGCGCGTTGATGAAGAACTCGCCAACCAGATGAAGGGCCTTGCGGGAGGCATTCCAGGAATCGCAGGCCTGAAAATCCCGGGCCTCTAGGATTATCCGTCTTCCGTTCTCGGTGGTAAGTCAAAGGAAAATCCCTAAAGAGCAGCCGCACGACCTTAAGGGTCTTTCGCAGATTTTCTGCGCCTCTTTGCGGATGCCGACAGGCCCTTCGGCGGCTCAGGGTGAACAAAAATGCCCGTCCTGTTAATTCACGGGCTCGCCCGTGTGCACTTCCTATGCAACGTGAAACGGGTCCTCGCGTGTGCGGGGTTCCAGAATGTTCCTCGGCGACGAAGCGATACGCGTACGCGAGGCGCTCAAAAAAGGTCCACCGCGGCATAGCGAGAGGAGTCGGACTGCACGGCCAGAACCATGCTCTGGGGGTCGGCTCACAACTCCTCGCCCTCAGTCGCTCGAGCAAAATCTTGCGATTTATCGCCCGAGAGAACCTCGCGGTAAACGGAGTCTGAGCAACTCCTCCTAAGCGGACCCAATAAGCCAAGTTAGACGAAACGCCCCGCGAGTCATGGCAAGATATCGGGATGGTAATCCGCGAAGCGGTTGCGGGACGAGATGAGGATGCGATATGGCCGATTTTGGAGTCTGTGATTCGCGCGGGCGAGACGTACCCGCTGCCGCGTGACATGGATCGCGAAAGCGCGCTCGCCTACTGGTTTTCGCCGGGCCACGAAGTCTTTGTCGCAGAAGACAACGGGGGAATCGTGGGCACTTATTTCCTGCAAGCCAATCAAAGGGGAGGCGGCGCACACGTGGCCAATTGCGGCTACATGACCGCGCCTTCCGCGCGGGGCCGCGGGGTAGGTCGTACGATGTGCCGCCACTCGATCGAGCACGCCCGGCTACGTGGCTTCCGCGCCATGCAATTTAATTTTGTGGTCAGCAGCAACGAGCACGCCGTCGGGCTGTGGCAGAACTGCGGTTTCGAAATCGTCGGCCGCCTTCCCAAAGCTTTTGAGCATCCAACCATCGGCTTCGTCGATGCCTACACCATGTACCGCCAACTCTGAGCGGTTTGCGCTCTTGTGCGCGCCTATGCTACACATGCTGCATGCCAGACTTCGCCGCTCCGGTGGAACGCCTCATCGAGGAATTGAAGCATCTTCCCGGCATCGGCCAGAAGACCGCGCAACGCCTGGCGTTTTTTTTGCTTCGCGCCGCGCCAGAAGATGCCCTGGCGCTCGCCGACGCCATTCGCGACGCCAAGGAAAAAATCCGCGAGTGCTCGACGTGCCACAACATCACGGACGTCGACCCGTGCCTTTACTGCGTCGGCCCCACGCGCAACAAGAAAACCATTTGCGTGGTCGAAGAAGCGCACAACATTCTCGCCATCGAGAAAACGCGCACCTATAGCGGCATGTATCACGTTCTCGGCGGTTCGCTTTCGCCCCTCTCCGGGCGCGGCCCGGACCAGCTCCATATTAAGTCGCTGATCGAACGGCTGAAGGGCGGGACCGTCGAAGAAATCATCATCGCCACGAACCCCACCGCTGAAGGCGAAGCCACGGCCGTATATCTCTCAAAGCTCCTCAAACCTTTGGGTGTCCGCGTTACCCGCATTGGCGTCGGCATCCCGGTTGGAGCGGATCTGGAATATGCTGACGAAGTCACCATGTTGAAGGCGATGGAAGGCCGTCGGGACCTCTAGCAGTTGGTTTCATCTCGCGGCGCCGCACCGCTTCACCGTCTAGAATCACCTAGCAGAAGGCAGCAGAGCGGTTGTGGCAAGGCGCACCATCCACAAGTCTCGTGCGTTACCGTGCTTTCGGTGGCGTTTTCTTGCCCATCTATCGCGTGCGAACCAACCCGCAGTCCCGGGGATGACCACCGACGGCCCCCTCAAACGGGTCCTGGCGAAGCGGCCTTTGCAATTTTCGTTTGCGCCCACGCCCACCCTACGGACCGGCAGGACGATCGTCTCCGTGTTCCGTTATCTCGTCCTGAGTCTGGCGCTTGGCCGAGTTGCGGGGGCCGGCTTTCGGGCGCCTAACCTGCATCGCGTGGGTCTCCCGATTTCACCATTGCTTATTGGTCATTCCGCGAGGACGATCGGCGAGAAACTCTTCGTACTCTGAAAACGCTCTAGGAAATTCCGCAATTTAGGTATACAGTGCCGCTGGAACGTAGGTGTACCCACAGCCGCGACTTGGCAGCCGGTACGCGGCTGCCGGGAGGTGCGCTGCATGCCGAGCCTGGCGCACTACATGGCACAGTACGACCACGAGCACGAGTCCACTTCAAACAAGGTGCTCCATGCCATGGGTATCCCCATGATTTTTGCTGGCATTATCCTGGTGCTTTTCCTGAAGTGGCTTTGGGGCGCAGGGTTGTTTTTTGGCGGGTGGGTGCTCTTGTTTCTCGGGCACCGGATGGAAGGAAATCGTCCGGCGTTTTTTCAGGGACCGATTTATCTGCTCGTTGGGCCAGTCTGGGTCGCCCGAGAAGTTTGGATGTTTCTCTTGGGAACGGGCCGCAAGCCGACCTCAGAAGGTACCCCGCGAAGCTCCGCCGGCAATTAGCACGGCGGGCTGCAGGAACGCGAGTCAAGAACACTGAGGTTCGACGGCGGTTTGTATGAACGATATAGGCAGCAATTTTGCTGATGAGACGGTCGAGATGGCTTCGGAATCGGGAGCCAACATAAACGCCGAGCCGAGGAAGCGCCGCAGCACGCGCATCGTACAAGCTGTCCCTCTCGTGATAACCGGCGTGGATGCCCTCGGGCGCCCGTTCGTCGAGCGTACTTCGTCGCTGATCCTCAACTGCCACGGTTGCCGCTACCAATCGAAGCATTACGTGCTAAAGAACATGTCGGTGACGCTGGAAATCCCTTACTCGGAAACCGCGCAGCCGCCGAGATCTGTGCGCGGCCGCGTGGCCTGGATCCAGCGGCCCCGGACAGTCCGCCAGCTCTTTCAAGTAGCGCTCGAATTGGAAGTGTCTGGAAATGTGTGGGGCATCGCGTTTCCGCCGGAAGACTGGTTTGCATTCCCCGAGGGCGTGTCCGCGCCTCCGGTGCTCGACGGCGCGCCCATGCCAGCACCTCTGCCACCAACGGCACCCTCGGTCGAACCTGAAGCGCCTCCATCCGTCAGCGAAGCCGAGTTTCCACCGGCCAATGCGAGCGACAATTTGCGGGTCTTTCCTTCTACGGCCAATGCAAGCGAAGCGTCGCTCCAATTGGAGCGACAAATAGCCAGATTGGTCGCCGACGCGCGGCAGCAGATTCAAGCCGCCGCTCAGGAAGCCAATTCCCGCGCGGTCGCCGCCGAACGCCACCTCTCTCTCGAGGAGCAATGGGAGCAAAAGTTCGCCGCGGGGCGCGCAGAGATCGCGAATGAAACTAGCCGCGCGCTGGAAAAGCTTCACAGAGAGAGCGACAAGCAGTCGCGCGAGGCACACGCCGCGGCGGCGGAAGTGCTGCGAACCGAGCTGCCTCGCTGGCTGGCTCCGCAACTTGAGCAGCTCACACGCGATCTTACGGAGACGCTCTCGCGGGAAGCTCTTGCGCAGCGCGAGAACACACAGCAACTCGAAGCCGCCACGCACGTTCTCAAGGCCGCCTGTCAGCAGGCGGAGCAAACAGCAGCGCAGCTGAAGGCTCGCGCGGAGCAGGCCGAAGCGCAAATTGCCGCCCGCGCCGACTCCGTCACGCGCTCGCTTGAGGAAATTGCCAAGCAACAGGAAGAAGCCGCTCGAGCAACCGAGGCCCAATGGGTACAGCAGCGCAACGAATTGCGTTGCGAGTCGGGATCGCTGGTTGAACAAATCAACGCGCGGATTCGGTCCACCTTTGACGAGGTGGCCAACAAAGCGAGCGAAGAATTCGAACAGCGGATTCAGCAGATGCTCGAACCGCACGTCACGCACGCGGAGGAAACGATCCACCGTCTCGCCGGGAACCGCGCCCTGGTCGACGCTGCGTTGACGCTCCAACAGGAGCGTATCCGTGTCTCCGCCGAGGAGGCCTTTGCCGAATCGCTGGTGCACTTCCGCGAGAACCTCGGCAGCGTGGAACAAACGCTGCGTGAATCCTCGCAATCGATCACGGCGCAATCTCTCGCGGAGCTGGAAGGAAGGGTAGCCGACCTAAAGCACGAGGTGCTGGAGGAGCTTCTCAAATCCGCGGGTTGGTATGAGAAGAAATCCCAGACCCAGATTCAAAGTCATTCGGAAAAAGCCGTCGAGCACACCGCCGACCAGCTGCGGGAAAGGGCCAGCGAAATCTCCAGTGCCTTCGCTACGGAGCTCGATCAGTCCAGCCGCAACTTCCTCAGTCATACGCAAACACAACTGGAAGGTGCAGTGCACGATTCCTTCGAACGCGCGCGCGCGCTTTTCGCCGAAGCGGCCGACACGACCACCGCGGCGTTTATCGACGAGATTCAGTGCACCGCCAGGGAAGAGCTTGGGGGCTACCACGAGGAACTCAAGCGCTCCACCGCGCAGGAGCGGTCGGAGCTCGCCGAGCAAGTCAGTTCCGGACAGGCGGCCTTTCTGAAGCGCTTCGAGGAGTCTTTGGGGGGTGTTCTTGAAGCAGGTGTTGCTCAAGCGCAAAAGACCACGTCGGAAGGCTTTGCGCCCGTGCGCCAGCAATGGACGACCATGACCGATGCGCAGCAGCAGGAAATGAAACGGGTTTACGACCGCATCGGCGAGCAAGCCGCGGAGCAGCACAAGACTCGCCTTGAGAGCGTTGCGAACCAATGGCTGCTGGCCACAGTGTCGTCGCTCGATCACCAGTCGCGCGAGATCATTTCAGGAATTGCCGCCACGACGGAAGAACAACTCCGCGCCGCCTGTGCCCAGGTTTTTGAAGGCATGGGAGATTCGCTGCGGCGGCGGCTCAGCGAAATCGCCAAGAACTTCACGCCAACAGAGCCTCCTTCTCCGAGCGCGAAAGGCGCCAGTCAGGGAAGCTAGTACTGGCCCCCGGCTGCAGGTCTGCCGTGCACGGCGCCACGCCGACGCGATTCGCCAGTTCACTTTGACCCCGGTATAATCCGAACATTCGATCGTTATGGCCAACCATGGCTATCTGCGTGTCTGGACCCGCGACTTCTCGCGGGAAAAGATGATTCCTGAGTTCGCGCGGTTTCTGACCACCGCGCCGCTTTCCGCTGCCCACGATACTTTTGACGAGTTGATTGTCCAGGCCGTCGATCCCGGCGAGTCCCCTATCGCGGAATGGGACTTGCGCCCACTGCATGCCGGCCCGGCCGAAGTAGCTGCCATGTCCGCCCAGCATCTCAATTCCGACACTGCTTACATCGCCAGCGCAACGTGGGATCTATGGACCTTCGACATCGATACGCTGACCTGGCAGCGCAAACCGCAGCCTCTCGAGCTGAGTTGCCACGGTTTGGATTACGACGATGGCATTGCCGCTTCTGCGGGTCACTTTCAAGCGGATTTAGGATTCGAGCATTTCTTCACCGGTCATGGCCGATTGCTTGCGCCCGCGACACCGGATCGTTCCGCTGAGTCTCTCAGTTCGTCCAACTCTTTCAATTCTCCGGAACATCCCGTCGAGCACACGTTCCGGCAGTGGATGGCCGCGAGTAACAACCTGAAGGAATATCACGCCAAGACCCGCGAAAACATCCAACAATTGTTCCGCTGGGTGGATGCCATCGAACGGGCCCTGCCCGTGGCGCGCACCGAGCTCTGGTCGGAAGGCGAGGACAATATGGAAGCGCGGCTAGACGAGATTCTCGCCCAGCGCTAGCCGAGCGCCCATGGCAATTTGCATTCGATGGGTCCTTCCAAGGAACGCGGTCAGCAGTTAGAATTGTGGTGTTCGGCGATGGATTCGGCGCGTCCGGAAGTGCCGCCGAAGTTGGCAATCCCCAGCACTCCGAGGAAGGTAGGGCACCCGAGCCGGTGGTTAAGGCTGCGCTCGCGGCCCTAGGGTGGCATGGTAAAGACCTCATCGAAAGAGTGTTGGTGTGCTAACGGGACAGGGCGGGCCCCGTCCTTCCTAAAGAGGATCGTCGGTGCCGGGGCGGTCCGCACCGGAAAAATCCCGCTGCGTTTGTGTTTGAGTTTTCTGCCGATGGCCGTTCTTGTGGCTGGCTGCGGCACGGATGCGAACAAACCTGCGGTCCAGGCCGAAGTCAAACCCGCCGTACCGGCCGTCCCCGACGACATTCAGTCGGCGGCGGAGTCTCTGCTAGGAAGGGAGACCCAGGTGTTGCTTTTCGGAGAACTGGCGAAAAACGGCCAGCAGCAATTCCTGGCGGCCAACGTCGTGCCGAAAACGCCCACCAATAACCTGCCCGGCACGATCGTGACGCGCGCAGTGGTCGTTGAGCAGGACGACGGGAAATGGTCGGAGGTTCTGCGCTGCGACGAACACTTGAAGAACCAGAAAGGGTTTCTCGGCATGACGCCCCTGGCCGCCGTGACGGGCTGGCGGCTGCAGTACGAACAAAGCGAAGACAAAGGACTGGAGCTCTACTTTACCCCGCTCAAGGGTGTCACCGATTCCCATGTCCTGCCCATCGGCGTGCGCTGGAATCCTACGACCAAGCGTTACCAGTCGCTCGATCGCAGCTACGAACATTTTCTGCTCGAATCCCCGGCCCTTGACACTGCGAGGTCCTCGCTGCGATGAGCCAGGCAACGACCCGCGCGAGCTCGCAGGGAGCCAACACCGGACAGGAGCCGCCTCCAAACAAAGACCTACGCGGGTTGATGCCATATTTGCGCCGCTATACCCGGAGCATTGTTCTCGGGTTGTTCATGGTCGTGCTGATGGGAATCATCGGCAATCTGCTCCCGCTGGCGATTGGCATCTTGACCGACACGCTTTCTGGCAGCCCTGCTCCTTTTCAGCACGCAGCAGGCACAACCGCCGCACTCTCAGCGACGCCTCGTCTGTCCGTTCTGAGCCGCGCCATTCCTTACTACGAGCCAAATAGTCACCGCACTCTGGGGATCTACTGTCTGGTTCTAGTCCTTTGCGTGGCAATCAAGGGCCTTCTTTCCTTCGAAGCGCGCTGGAAGCTCATCGGCGTCTCTCGCGATATCGAATACGACATCCGGAGCGACCTCCTGAAACGATTGCTGGCTCTCGAACCCGAGTTCTATGTGCGCAATCGCACGGGCGAACTCATGTCGCGGGCCACCAACGACCTCAACTCTGTGCGCATGGTGCTTGGACCGGGCATCATGTATAGCGCCACGACGCTCGTCACGATGATTATGGCCATCCTGGTTATGGTCACAATCTCGCCTTCGCTCACGCTGTGGGTGCTGGTCCCCGCGCCGGTCGTGGCCGTTGCCGTATGGTACTTCGGCAAAACCATTCACGAGCTCTACGAGAAAATCCAAGCCGCGCTCGCCACTCTCAC
>DATAIH010000044.1:0-29269 GCA_036262755.1 Candidatus Acidiferrum sp. | reverse complement strand
CTGCAATCGGGGCACGAGCCGCAGCAACATGGGCACGATGCGGGCGTGACTGGAAGCATTGCCCGGTCGCAAACGCACGCTCAGCAAGCATCCGGTGTGCCGCTCGAAAATCAGCATGGGATGGTACATGTGCTGGTCGTATGCGCCGTTGAAGAAACTGAATTCCTGCTGGCCGTGCGTCGGATCGTCAGTGGAATCGATGTCCAGCAAAATCTCGCCGCGCTGGCGGACCTGTCGGCCACAGAGACGAATGAACTGATCCAAGAGCGCATCGTTCAGATGCACCAGGCTGCGCGCGGAAGGAGCGTTTTCCCAGCGACTGAGGGTCGGTTGCGAGCCGAGCGGCTCTCCTAGTTTCTGATCGGCGACGATTTGCAAGGCGGGATCATGGCGCAAGCGGTCGGCATCGTTGGCGTCCTCGTAGCCGGCGACGATCTGATAGATGCGTTGCCGCAACAGCGCTAGCTCGTCGTGCCAGACGCTCTCCTCCCGGCGCGGGTCATCTAGAAGCGCGGCCCAATCGCGGGTCAGATCATGACGCTCATCGAAGGCCCGCAGCGGCAACAGGCCGGCATCACTGGTGATCTGTCCACCCGAAAAATCAGCTCGAATGGCTCGATGTTGGTAGAAGGAAAACGGGAGCTGTGATATACAACAAGATGTCATTTTGAGGTGCTCCTAAAGAGGATGCTGGGTTCTTAGAAAACCCAGTGTTCATCAATCTTTTAGAGCACCTTTTCTTTTTTCGCCAGCAAAATCGTGAATAATTAAGGCTAGCTGCGTCTGGCGTCGTCGCGGTTACGATGCAAACTTCTCCTCATCCTGAGGCTCCCTCGGCCAGTGAAATAAGTCCGCATCCACCAAAAAACGTGGGACGAATTGAGGTGCAAGGTTCGTGGTGTCGCATGACTCGATTCATTCCTTGGGAGCCTGAAATCGCAAGGCTCTTTTATGCCAACCTTCTTCGCGCAACCACTCCTCCAGAGTGTGCAGGTGAATCTCCGGGTAGCGTCGCTCGAGCCCGGCGATGTCCGCGTGGTAGCCCTCTTCGTTGAACCAGCGGAACATCGCATAGAACTCTTTGCCCAGAATGAGGCGCACGAGAGGCAAAGGGAGTCTGCGAAATTTCACCGGCTTGGCCAAGACACGGCTAAAAACTCTCGCGGCTTCGAGATTCGTCAATTCGCTGCCGGCGATTTCCAGCTCCAACGCGAGGAAGTCCTTGGGACGCTCAAAAGCTAGAGCCACGAAGGCTCCGATATCGTCCGTGGCGATGGTTTGATACGGCTTGTCGCCGCGGATGGGGTCCGCCAGCTTGCCTTTCAAGATTCCTACTTCCACTTCAAGAATGTGGTACGTCTCCATGAAAGAGGCAGGGCGAAAGATCGTAGCGGGCAGGCCGAGCTTGCGAATGTGTTTTTCGATCTCCCATTTGCTTTGCCAATGAGGGATGCCCGTGTTGCGTTCAGCACCTCCCACGGAACTATAGACAAAGTGCTCGACGCCCGCTTTCTTTGCGGCGTCGGCCAGGTTCTTGCCCTGCTGAACCTCCCGCTTCGCGCCTACCCTCCAGAAATCCTGGACGCCGTAAATGCCGTAGACACCGCGACAAGCACGGTCAAGCGAAGGCGGATCTTCCAGGTCTCCTTGCACCAGTTCGATGCCCTGGCGCGCAAGCTCCTTTGCAGCATGAGAGGCCAGGTTACGCGTTAATGCCCGCAACCCCCAGCACTTCGGAAGCATATGGCGGATGACGGCTCCGCCTTGTCGGCCGGTAGCTCCTGTGACAAGCACTGTCTTGGCTGAATTGGACATGGCTCACTGCGACCCTTTCTGGACTCTCTCAGGTGCAGCGGCAAAACTTCACGGTACACTATCACGACTCTTAGGAAACCGTTTCGCCTTACGCGACAAATGATTGAACTGATCTCCACCGCCAATCAGCTCCATGCATGTCGGCGATTTGACGAGTCAAGGAACAGGAATTTCCGATAGGAGCAAAGCTCGCCCGGCAGATCTGTGGAATCCGCGATTACCTTTGTTCGCTCGGCTTGGCCTACAAGCACAACTATCACGTCATGCGGACCCGGACCCTGGGGCACAACAAACGGGTACACGCTCAAAGGTTTGCCTCCGATGTCAGCATCTTTGACATTCGGGGCATAAAACATGTGATGAGGGGCGCTCATGGTCACGACTTCAGCAACTTGTGGATCCTAGTACACGCACGAACGCTGCTTCGAGTTTATTACCCTCACGCCTAAGCTCCCGCGCTTATTTTCTTCAGAGCTTCGAGGATTTTGGGGTTCTCGGACTGAATTCGGCCGTCCATGGCCACATTTTCAACGGGATACTCGCGAAGAAAGATCAGCGTGTCCCCGATATGGTAGGCCTCGTCGATGGCCTCGGTAATCTTTTGCATCATCACCCTCTTCTTCTCCGGCCGGATTCCCGGCGGCGCTTCGATGAACAGAACTGGCATAAGGCCTCCTTTGCTAGCGATCCATTTCTTCCCGAGGGCAGGGACTGCTGGCACATCTGGACTTTCTGGTACAATGCTGCTCCTCCGGAGTAACCGAGAACCACAGCGGATCCCGGAGGGTCCACTTGGTGCCCCCACGAATCGCAGAGTTTAATAATCAAATGCATAACAGAAATCAAGTACAACATAAAAAATCCGCAGGGGGCCGTTTGCGAAGCGGCTCCCGGCAAGTAGTGTACCTGTACGTACAAGTCGGAGTGGGCTTATGAACCGTAAGTTCGTAAGGGGCGCAGAAACGAGACTTCGCATCATTCGCGTCGCGACCGACCTGTTTCACAAACAGGGCGCTCGCGCCACCAGCCCCGATGAAATCATTGAAGCTTCGAGAACCGGGAAGGGGCAGTTCTACCACTACTTCAAAAGCAAGGAAGGCCTCATTCACGAAGTGCTTCAGGCCTATCTGGAGGAGATCAAGACACAGACCTCGCGCGTCAACTACGAGATCGCTTCCTGGAGGGACTTGGAGAAGTGGTTCGCTGCCCAGGTCGAATTGCAAAAAGATTATGAAATGACTCGCGGCTGTCCGTTCGGAACCTTGGGCAACGAAGTGACCGAGAATGACGAGCTAATTCGGCAGGACCTTAGTCTCATCTTCGAAGTTATCAGGAGCAAGCTCGCGGCCTTCTTCTTGAGAGAGAAAGCGAAGGGAAAGCTTGCCAAGCAGGCCAACGCGGAGCGCATGGCGGACTTCTGCATCGCTGCGATACAAGGCGGCATGCTCATGGGCAAGATAAAGCGGAGCAGCTACACCGTTGAAGCATCCACGCAAGAAGCTTTGGCGCACCTCAAAAGCTACCTGATCCGTGCCTGACGTTGAACAGGGCCAGCCAACGTTCCGGACATGTCACCACAACAGCCTCGTGATGACGTGACGGTTTCATTAGCCGATCCCGCGCCGGCCATGGGATTGCCGCTCTGATCGGAAACGGTTTCATTGGCGATTGGCGGGGCGAAATTCGCGCGATTGAGGATGTTAAACATCTCTGCCCGAACTGCAGTCTCGACGACTCGGCGATGCGCCGAATCGAGGAGTTTTTAAGAACGGCAAAGTCGAGATCCATGAAGCCAGGTCCACTCAAGGTGTTTACGGCCGAGCTTCCGCATTAGTGTGCTTGGGTTCGGGAACGACCGGCGCACTGCAGCTTGATGTAGTTGTTCGGATTCCGAGGGTTCACCAGAGGCGGTCGGAGAATTCTGTCGCGTTCTCACATCGCGTCGCCGCCGCATACGCCGACCTGCGTGGCGAGCTCCGCCTGCAACCATTCACGTTCTGCGCGCAGCACCCGCAGCCGAGTCTTCCTTTTTTGTACGTCCGCTGCTCGACCGTGCCGCCAAAAGATGACGGCCCATCCCAAGTCTCAAGGAACGACCGTCTGTGATGAGTTGTCAGGGGGCGTGGGTGAGTCCAAGCGAACGAGGTTCTCCGAAGTGCGCTTGGCTCGCGGCCGGTGCGATTAGTTCGGCTGGAAGTAGGAGTCGACGACTCGTGCGACCGCGACTTCAAAGCTTAGGCCGGCAGCCAGGAGCGGCTGAATCCAAAACTGACGAAAAGTCGCTGGGTCCACTTGAGCTTTCACTAAAATGCGATCCAGGGCTTCCAACCGCCATGAGTGCTCGTCACGGGAGCTCGCGCGGAGTTCTTTGCGGAGCTCCTCGATCTCTTTGTCACTGACGAGGAATCGCTTTTTTTCGTAAATCATTTTCATTCTTATTCGAGCACTGTTGCCAAAAGAGCCCGATTCTTGCTGCGCAGACGACATAGCCGCATCCCGTGCGCTTCCCCTCGAACGAACATGGCGTCTGAACGCCGATCTGAGTAACGACCCCTGGGTCCCGGCCTATCTCCCCAACCAAAACGTAAGGCCGCCCGGGATCCCGTATCAGGGGCAGGAGTCGCAACTGCGCCCAGCCAAGATTACGCAACGAAGTACATGGCGTGTCGTTGCCCTGGAGCAACTATCGTGCGTGAGCAAAGCAACACCAACACCTTGCGCCGCAATTCGCCCCACGCCTTTTCGTGGGTGCGGACAACTTTCAACGGCAGACGAAGCCTCAGACCGCCCATTGCCCATGTGGACTTAGCCGTGGCCGCGCCGCTCTCCGGCGATCGCTGTGTAATGGACAAAGACATGAGGGCCGTCACTGCGCCCGGTAAAACCATATGCCCCGACAGCGGTGAACCATTTAACGCCGCCAAGCATTTGGTTTCGTTCCAAAAGTCATTTGTGCAGCCCTGCAAACGCGAAAAGCTGCACAAATGGTTTCTCCAATAAGCCTTATAAGGCACTACATGCAAACGGGACCACGAGCAGATTAGCCGCAGTGGTTTCTTGGTTTCGCTACCCCTTCTTCAAGCGGAAAAGCATGCCGTTTCGTTCGGTCTATTCGGCGGATAACAACACGCCTCCCGGACAGTCAAGCGGTTCGTGGTTTTCCCTGATTTGACACCCTCTTACGGCCTATTGCAATTAGCCGCTCGGCGTTAGGGCCGTATGCGTCTCCGTCAAGATTTCCGTACAGGTTCACTCCAACGAATCCTGCGCGTTCCATCCGGTCCCGCAGCTCTTGCCCAGAGTAGACGGTGTGATGAAACTTGAAGCTCTTCGCCCTATGGTTTCGTATGACGAGCCATTCGTTCCGAACGCGAGTCCAATCATCAAAAATCTCATGCCGTTCGACGACCATGGTGCCGTCCGCGAGAACGGTGGATGCCGTCGGCTGAAAGATCTTCGCAAGATGCTCTTTCCCTAAGAGTTCGATCAAGCACGCTCCCCCTGGTTCGAGCGAGGCGAGTATGTTCTGTAAGACGATCAAATCCTCACGCCGATCGTCGAAGTAGCCGAAGGAAGTAAACATGCTGAGGACTAGCGCGAAGGCATCTCGGCGCACAAAATCCCGCATATCTTTCTGAACCCACTCAATCTTGACACCTGCCGCGACGGCTTTCGCTCGCGCTTTGTCCAGGAGGTATTTCGTTCTGTCAACTCCCGTGACCGCGAACCCCCTCTTTGCCAGGGCAATGCTGCATCTGCCGGGACCGCAGCAGAGGTCGAGGACAGACTTGCCCAGGGGTTTGGTTAGTGCCAGCGCCTTCTCGATTTGCTCCTCGGCAATTGCGATGCGCTCTTTTGGAAACATGAATGGGTACAGCTCGCGCCAGAACGAGTCGTCGTCGAACCATTCCTTTTTGCGTTTAGTAGCTTTCATTTCATTTGACAATCATCTTCCTTCAGTTTTCAGACCGCTCGGCCCCGCGAAACATCCCATGGGGCTTCTAGGAAACGGCGACAACAAGAACGGTGGCGTCGTCCTCAAACTCGCCGCCACAGAACTCGGCCACAACATCGAACAAAGAGTGGTGCAGCGCTTCTGCCGACAGCTGACGGCCGCGTAGGCAGGTTTCGACCAACCGGCGGTCACCGAACTCCTCCTCTTCTTCGTTTGCTGCCTCGGTGATCCCATCGGTGAACATCACCAGGCGGTCGCCAGGCCGCAATGCGATCTGTCCCTGGCCGTACGCGCTGTCCTGGAACGCACCGACGATCAAGCCGCCTTCTTCCAGCCGCACCTGAGTACCATCCTGGCGCGTCAGAACGGGTGCGTTGTGTCCGGCGTTGGTGAACTGCAGCGTCCTGCGTTCCACGTCAACCAGGGCATAAAACAGCGTTATGAATTTGTCTTCGGTAGTGTTGCGCCACATCACGCGGTTGGCCTTCGCCATTAGCGCCTCTGGCGGGGTGTCCTCGGTAGCCAGCGCTTTGACGACCGCCTGCAGGTTGGACATTAACAGAGCTGCCGGCATTCCCTTGCCGGAAACGTCGCCTATGCAGAGGCTAAGCTTGCAGTCGCTAAGTTTGAACACATCAAAGTAATCTCCGCCCACAATGCGCGCGGGCCGCCAACCACCCGAAATCTCAAAACTGGGCACCTGCGGAATCTGTTTGGGCAGCAGCCTCTCCTGAATTTCTCTGGCCTCGTCGTACTCCTGAGCCTGTTTTCGCAGTGCCAGGTTATAGATTGCCGAGGCGGTCTGGTCCGCCGCTCCGGCCAGGAACTCCATCTCATCCGTCTCGAATTCCTGATCGGAGAGCTTACGGCCTACGCTCATGAATCCGATCGTTTCCCCTGCGCGCTGCATTGGCACAATCAGCGCCGTGCCCAGCTGCTTCGCGGCGAGTCGTTCGAATTCCGGCAGTTGACCTGGCGGTCGAAACGCGACCCCGGCGGACGCAAGGAGCGGAGTGCTGCGGGCAAAGCGCAGGTCCTTGAGCAGCGCTGTCGGTTCGATCCGATCGTGCAGGCCAACCTCCACCTCAGCCATGAAGGTCTGTTCCCGCAGGGACTTGCGGAAGATCACGGCATTGCGGACTTTCAGCACCTTCACCACGTTTTCGGCAACGATGTTAAGCAGGACGTGAAGGTTCGTGATTTCAGCGGTCTCGGCGTGGAGGGTTCGCAGGGCGCGAGGCAGGTCCTCTTTTCTCCGAAAGAAGCGTCCGTCAACGATGTTTTGCACTCTCTTGCGGACCGGAACGAAGACCGCAACGGTCGCCAAGGTCGCACTCACGGTGATCCAGGTGCTATGCACGCCTGCCCTGGTGATGAGCAGTCCTCCTAGCCCCCCCGCGAGGGCGAAATACACAAATGCCACGCACCCACTCACGATCGAGTAGGTCACCGTCTTACGGATGACGACATCAATCTCCATCAAGCGATACTTAAGGATGGCAAATGCGAAGGATAGGGGGATGAAGATATAAAAGGCTTTGCTGACCACCTCGGCGACAACGATAGGAAGAAAGCGTTCTTGCAATCCGAACCACTCGAGAAGAACCGCTAAGCCGATCAGCAGCAGCGGCCCCGAGAGACTGACAATCGTTCCCCACAGCGGCCAGCGCACCTGTTTTCTTTCTTCGATACCGCTCTCGCGGTAGCTGCGATATAGGGCGACGCACGCAATAATCGAATAGATGAAGAAGAGGACAACATAGGCAAAGCCGAATGCAATCGCGCCAAAGATCCAGCCGATGGTTTCGCGGGTAGCCTCGGAGGGCACAAGCGTGAGCACGGTATTCACGCCCCCGATAACCAGGAGCGCTACCATGCCGATGACCGTGACCGGCCGGCTTCCGATCGCGCGCTCCCCGCCCTGGTTGCGCCAGCACTTCGCCAGATGCGCGGCGATCGCGAAGACCGAGAGCCACAAACCAAGCAAAACCCCATGCAGCACACGCATTGGCAGCGACACCAGCGCGAACGTCGGAAACCCGACGAATATCAGTAAAGGCGTCAGATATAACCAGCGCAATGAATGCGGGTTCTCTTCGAGAATCCGCCTCCGCTTGGGGAAAACCAACGCCAGGTGAACGACCAAGACCTGCACGAGATATCCGACGGTTGTGAACACGAGATAGAGAATCACTTGATGAGGAGTCATTTGCGCAAGCGACCTGGCGCCGCGCGACGGAAACTCATCGACGTAGGCAAGCGGCTTTACCACAAACAGCACGGTCGACGTAATCGACAGCAGATAAAAGATCAGGGCCCGTTCGTCTTCCGGTTTGCGCCGATAAACGAGCGTGCCGAGGAAACAGAAAGCCAGCGCAACGGCTAGGCTGCTGATGGTGGTGATCCGGATCTGGCGCGACTTGAGCGGCGAGGCAAGCCGCACTCGCATTGTCGCCCGGAGGCCGTTCTTGCGCTGGACATAATAGGTAATCTCGTCTTGGATTCTAAGTTGATCGTCGAGCTTGGCCAGTTGTTCCCAATCGGAGGTTGGAATTCCGTTGACGGTCAGGAGGGTATCCCCCGTTGCGAGTCCGGCGGCCTCGGCAGGGCCTCCCGAGAACACGCTAGACACACGACCCGGCTTGAAAAACACCGGCTTTCCCTTGAACCCCGGGGCCATCGCCGGAGCGTAATAGAAACCCGCCCATCCCTCGTGTTGCCAGGCCACAAAACGCGCTGCTACCCACCCCGCTGCGACGAGCAAGAGGGCATAGGTAAGCGCCAAAATTGCATTCGGGCTTTTATTGTCAGCCATGTGCGAATCAGATCTCCACGCGCGAACTCCAGCCCGGGGGGAGTGCCTCACGGTTCGGCCTCTTGGGCTCGAGCAAGTGGTCCCGTTGCGGCGTCATTGTATCTCAGCCTAATGTGCGGAATGATCGGCCGGAGCAAGAAGTTGAGAATCTGGTCCGATAACTTCGGGTTTGCCCGGTGCTCCGAGCAAAGCGACAATTTCGTACGGACCGAGTTTGGTACGCGCGCTGAGGGCCATTCGTGCGCGGCATTATATCCGCACATGAAGCGTGTTGCAGCTGACCCCGTGCTGCTGGACAACTAGCCCACATCGCGGCAAAACCGGGTTATCCTGTCGCCGTCGTGCTGGCCGGCAGGGGCGCAGGGTCGTCCAGGAGAACTCGGAATGAAAGGTCAGAAAATGGCGATCTGGATAGCCGTCGGAATCGCTGTCGGCGTAGCCATTGGCGCAGCGACGCACGCGATGGCCATGTGGATCTGCGTCGGCATTGTTGCAGGTGCTGGGATTGGCGCGGTTGTCGGCAAACGCTGAATGTCAAGCTCACTCGCTTCTATCGCGACCGTTCTTGCCGGTGTCGCACCCACGTGGTAGTTCCCTGGCAGCTGCGGCCAAACACAGGCGCCCTTGGGAGACGTTCCGAAAGACACTGAAAAGGATCAACTCCGCACTGGCCAACGAGAAGTAATTCACCTCCCGTTTCCACTCGGCTCAATCGGTGCCGAGCCTTGCTGGACAACCCGGCGCAGTTAGAGCTCGTTGCCCGTCGCCTCGGCACCGGGCCCAAGGAATGTAGGGGTAATTCGAAAACAATACATGCAGCTGCTGGTGCGGCCGCGTAAATCGTGCAAGAGTAAGAACCACGCCGATGCTCAAACGTCTCTGGACTCGCTGGCTCCTTGCGGTGCTGGGCTGGACTGCTGTGGCGGTGTTTTTCGCGAGCCAGACTTATTTGTCTTACAAGTACTCGGGGGGGCAGGCGCACCTTTGGCTCGTGTTGAAAATGAATTTGATCGAGTGGTATCTGTGGGGACTTCTTGCGCCTGGAATAGTCTGGCTGGCGCGCCGGTTCCCGCTCGAGCGCGGACACTGGGGACGAAGTTTGGCAGTTCATTCGGTCGCGGGTGTGGGCGTCTCCCTGCTCAAATGGAGTCTGAACAATCTTCTCCGGCGCTACCTTCTGGGCTTCCCAAAGGGCATGTACTTGATCTATGTGTTCCATCAAAACTTCGTGACCTACTGGATCGTGGTGGCCGCAACGCAGGGTTATCTGTATTACTCGCGCTATCGAGAGGGCGAGCTGCGCACCGCGCAACTCTCGGCGCAATTGGCGCAAGCCCAGCTTCAAGCGCTGCGTATGCAGCTTCATCCGCATTTTCTATTCAACACGCTGAATGCCATTTCGACGCTGGTGCACAAAGATCCCGAAATCGCCGACCGCATGATCGCCCGGCTAAGCGACTTGCTGCGGTTGACCCTCGAGAACATAGGCGTTCAGGAAGTGCGGTTGGCGCAGGAATTGCAATTCCTGGAACGCTATCTCGAAATCGAGCGCATGCGTTTTCCCGACAGGTTGCAAGTCCGGATGCACATTGCCCCGGAGACCTTGGACGCCTGGGCTCCGTATCTGATTCTCCAGCCGATCGTTGAAAATGCCATCCGGCACGGGATCGCCCCGCGTTCCACCCTAGGCACTGTCGAGATCCGTGCCGCTTGCAAAAACGACAGGCTGATCCTGGAAGTGCGGGATGACGGCCCAGGTATCTCTCCCGACGGGATACCAAAAGACGGCGTGGGAATCTCCAGTACGCGCGCGCGCCTCGAGAGGCTCTATGGGGCCGCTCACCAATTCGAGCTGCGCAACGCCGCCGAGGGCGGACTCGTGGTCACGCTCGCAATGCCCTTCCGCTTGACGGCGGAGGATTCCGGCGCGGAGAGCGGCAGCGGTGGCCCCTCGTGAGGATTCGAACTCTCATTGTGGACGACGAACCGCTTGGCCGCGAACGCATTCGCGCTCTGCTTGCCCGCGATCCGGAAATCGACGTCGTCGAAGAATGTCCCGATGGACGCCGCGCCGTCGCGGCCATCGAGCGCTCCCGGCCCGACTTGGTTTTTCTCGACGTGCAGATGCCGGAGATGGATGGGTTTGCCGTGCTTGAGGCCATCGCCGGGGACCCCATGCCGGCAATTATTTTCGTCACAGCCTACGATCGTTACGCCGTGCAAGCATTCGAAGTGCACGCGCTCGACTATTTACTTAAATCATTTGACCGTGACCGCTTTGCAGCCGCACTCGAGCGCGCCAAAGAGGAGATCCACCGTTCAAAGGCAGGCGTGCTGAACGAAAGGCTTGCTGGATTGCTCGAAGATCTGCAGGCCAAGCAAAAGCGCTTGACGCGGCTGGTGGTCAAATCGGGTGGACGCATCGTTTTCCTTCGCGTTGAGGAGATTGACTGGGTCGAAGCAGCCGACAATTACGTCCGGATCCATGCCGGCCGCGAATCTCACCTGATTCGCGAAACGCTGCATTCCCTGGAAGGACGGCTAAACCCGGAAAAATTTCTCCGCATCCATCGCTCCACGCTCGTCAATCTTGACCGCATTCGCGAGCTTCAACCCATTTTTCATGGAGACTATCTTGTCAAGCTGAATGACGGGACGGAACTGACTCTCAGCCGCAGCTATCGTGAAAAGCTGCTCGAGCCCCTCAGCCCGTTTTTCTGACGAATCGCCCCTTGCGCAAACTATCCGCCATCTCCCTATCCGTTTTGCCCCATCCAGGCAGCGCTTCGCCCCAAATCCGTTGAAGTCGGCTTTCCAGCCGCTTACAAGACTCTGGCAAGCAATGCCTTCTTGCGACTGCGTTAAGAGGGTCTTTAAGATCATGCTGAGCCTTATCGGAAAAACCCTGGGCATAACCACGCTAATGGTTTTTGCCGTGCTCCCGGCGCAAGGCCAAGAAAGCTGGTCGTGGCCGGAGAAGCCATCCAACCTCCAGGTGTTGCCCAAGGATTGGCCCGGCACGCGTCTGCGGCCGGTGATGATCGGCTTCTCCAGAGCGCTGGGCGTCCGCTGTTCGTATTGCCATAAGGGCGAGGAAGGCAAGCCGCTCAGCACTTACGACTTTGCGTCCGACGAGAACCCCAACAAAAACCGCGCGCGCGAGATGCTGCGCATGCTCAACGACATCGAGGATCATTTGAAAAAGCTCGATCCGAGCGGCGACCAGCGCGTAAACATGTGGTGTCACACCTGCCACCACGGCCGTCCCCGGCCCATGACCCTCCCGGAGGAACTCGGGGAACAGTACCGGAAGAAGGGCATCAAGCCGGCGCTCGAATATTACGACGACCTGAAGAAGAAATACTACGGCAGAGGGGCGTATGACTTCGGCGAGGATTCCCTGAACAATTTCGGCTACGAAATCCTTGGAAAGAACGACACAGCATCCGCCATACAGGTCTTTCAGTTGAACGCGGAACTCTATCCGCAGTCGGCAAATGTCTGGGATAGCCTCGCGGAGGCCTACATGAAGTCGGGTGACATGAAAAAGGCCAGAGAGAACTATGAAAAGGCTCTGACCTTGGATCCGAAAGATGACAATGCAAAAGAGAGGCTGAAAAAGATCAACCAAGCAAAAGAAAAGTGAGTTCGCCGGACCGACGCAACGCCGCGGTCGGGCATTGCTAAAGACCATGGCCATCTAAGGATAGGAATGAAGACAATGCGAAACGCTGCTCTTCTCTGCATTCTTTTCTTAGCCAGTCCGTGCCCCGCCACCGCACAGAAAAGCTACGATTTTGACGGCGCGCATTCCCTGGTTCGGTTCACCGTCAAGCTCCGAGGTCTCACCGGTGTCGAGGGCCGGTTTGTGGATACGGATGCAACCATAAACTATGACGAAGCAGACCTGACAAAATCCTCGGTCACGGCCTTGATTCACACGGCCAGCGTTGACACCGGCGAGAAGGAGCGAGACGAACACCTGCGCACCGCCGACTTCTTTGACGCCGAGAAATTTCCCATCATTCGCTTTCAAAGCAAGCGAATCGAAAAGCGCGGTTCGAACTGGGTCGCCCGCGGCGAATTGACCATCCATGGTGTGACGCACGAAATTGAGTTGCCTTTCCAGTGGGTCCAGAAGATTCATACCGATCCTTTCGGGAATGATCGTATCGGTTTCGAAGCTCACCTGATCCTCAAGCGCTCCGACTACGGCATCACAGGGCCGCGTTTTTGGGGGCAAGTCATCAGCGATGACGTCGATGTACTCCTGCGTGTTTCCGCGCGCATCTACAACTGGGACCACGTCGAGCCAACACCGGAAAAGGGGAAAAAATCAGTTGTCGCCGAGATCTTTCCGCTCTTCCAAACAGGAAACCCCGAGGCGCTCAAGCGCCTTACCGAGATTCAATCATCTTCGCCATGCGACTACGACCTTGGCGAATGGCCATTCCACGTTCTGGTTCGAAAACTGTCGCAACACGGCAAGCTCACGGAAGCTCTGGAAGTTGCCAAGAAATTTTCCGAAGCCAATCCGCGGAGTTCACTGGCACTCGACGATCTTGCGCAGAGCTACGAGGACGCAGGGGATCGCCAGCAGGCCCTCGCGCTCTACAAGACCTCGGTGGCAGTCAACCCCTTTGACTCCCACGCCGCCGAAGGCCTCCGAGTAGTTTCTCGCGTCCCCACCCGGTGAAGCTGTCCCCGCGCTCGTTGGATTTTTCCGAGCGCGGGGACCCCCTAAGGAAGGCACCCTCGTTTTCCTGAGCCAGAGAGACGCTCATGAGTCGAAGGGCGCAGTTGCCCAGTTACCGCTGATTTTGCCGGGCAGAATTCCCACGGACTGAGAAGGGAGCGCAACTTTATCGGCAGCTAAACAATTCCGATTTCTGCTATAAGATTTAGATCCAGCCTTAACAAACAACTGTATAGCTTGGTTGGAGGTTACCATGAATCACGCAGCATTCAGCGCGTCTAGCGGACGGGCGTGCACGTTCCATCTCATGTGGCGAACCATCATTGCAGGCGCAACGCTTGGCACCCTTTTCTTCCTCGCGTCGTGCGCGAATAAACAGGCTTCCGGGCAACACGCAACCATCCTGATGCGGGATGGCACGACGCTGTCCGGCACGGTCACCGCGACCTCGCCGTCGGCAGTCACGCTGGCCGGCGACGACAACGCGACGCATACGATCCCGATGACGCAGGTGAAATCCATAGAGTATGACGATACGGCGGCAGCACCAGCTTCGGCCGCACAACCCGGTGCCGCGCCAACCCAGGGAACCTCAGCGGCTCGGCGGACGTCCGACGCCGTGCACGAGCATCACTACCATCCGACACGGGCGGAAATTCATACCAAGACCTACGTGGTGCCTGCCGGCACCAAGGTTTCCGTGCGAACCGAAGACACGATTGACTCCGCCACCGCCGCCGAAGGGCAGACCTATGCGGCCGAAGTCGCTGACGACGTTCCCGACGCTGACGGCAATGTGGTCATTCCTCGCGGCTCGAACGCGCAGATCGTCATCCGATCAGCTTCGAAAGGGGGGCGCATTCATGGCACCTCCGATCTTGTGCTGGACTTGCAATCGATTTCGGTGGAAGGTCAGCAATACCTGATTAGCTCGACCGACGTGCAAGAAACCGGCAGGCATGGCGTTGGCGCGAACAAGCGAACCGCCGAAATGACAGGCGGTGGAGCCGCGCTGGGTGCCATCATCGGCGCCATTGCGGGCGGCGGTAAGGGCGCCGCGATCGGAGCCGGAGCCGGCGCAGGAGGCGGCGCGCTGACGCAGATCCTGACCAAGGGCGGATCGATCCGAGTACCAGTCGAGACGGTGCTGACGTTCCAGCTCGACAAGCCCGTCCAAATCGTTGAGGCTAAGTGACGACCAAGCCGGAAATCCGGGCGCCACGCGAGTCTCGCGCAACTCATCCTCGGGGCATGAATCATCTTGCTTCTGTCGATGGGTGAAGAGACCGGTCAACTCCCGGATTGATCGGCATCCTTTCCATTGTCCGATTGCGGAAGAGTTGCCCGTGATCCGCCCGGAGCCGGCGGTGACTGCTCGGATCGCGATTACATTGTGAGGACCGCGCGGAACCGGGCCTTGCCCTCCGCAACCCGCTGATAAGCCTTCGGAGCCTCGGCCAGCGGATAGGTCTCGACGATCGTTTTAACTTTTCCTTGCGCTACGAAATCAAGGGCTTCGTAGAGGTATTCGGGGCCGTTTTGCTGGCTGCCAATTACGCGAATGCGCTTACCGATGAGGTCGATCAAAGAAATCGAAAGCGGCTCCGCGTCCGCGCCCATGGTGATAAGCCGGCCGTCCGGGCGCAGTCCCTGAATGCTGTCCACCATCGACTTGGTCGAATTGGAAGTACTGAGGATTACATCCGCGCCCCCCGCTGCGGCGAGGCTCTTTCCGTCGCGGACGATTTCATCCGCGCCTAGATCGCGGATCATCTTGTCTTTATCGGGGGAGTGGGAAATGGCGATCGTCTCGAAGCCCGCCGCTTTGGCGTATTGCACTGCCAGGTGCCCGAGCCCGCCGATTCCGAGTACGGCCACACGCTCGTGCGGTTGGGGATCGGCCCAGCGAAGCCCGCTATAGACGGTATAACCGGCGCAGAAGATCGGCGCGGCTTGTTCGTAAGAAACCTTGTCGGGGATCAGATAGGTGGCGTCCGCATTCATCAGCATGTGCTCCGCGTGACCGCCTTGTGCATCGGTCCCCGTACCCTTCATATAGGGACAGAACATCCTGCGGCCGCGCTGGCACCATTCGCACCGTCCGCACGTGGATTGAATCCATGCGCAGCCCACGCGGTCGCCTACCTTCCGTGCGGCCACGTCTGGAGCAGTGACAACGATCTCGCCGACCGGCTCGTGGCCGAGGATTCGCGGAAATGGGCCGGGAAGGTGCCCGAGGGTTTGGTGCACATCGGTATAGCAGATGCCGCTTGCGTGCATCTTCACTAACACCTGACCAGGGCCGGGTTGCGGCTGCGGAACGTCTTTGACCTGCCACGAACTGCTCACGGCGGGAACGACTGCAGCTTTCATAACACTTCCTCCTACCGCGATTCGATGCGGGTGCCTTTGCGGTCGGTGCATGTTTTTGGGTGAAGACCGCCAGGCGAGATTTCGCCCCCAGAATAAAGGGCACGCAGCGAGAATCGCAACGTCCTGCGTCTTTTGCGGTCGTGTCCGTCCGGAGCTCGATGCCTTTTGGCGGCCATCCCAATGCCGAACTACCTGCCCGATCCGGTCGAACCAGGCAATGGGTCACGATCCTGCCTCGTGGCGACGCACGAGAACGTTCCTGCTCAGCCAATCAGCAATAAGTTTGAGAGCGGCGGGCGACATTGTCTCTTCGATGTCGCTGTATTCGCTCGGCGCGCCAGTCTTGGCGTCCTGCAGGAGATGGTTCATCCCCGGCAATTCGATGACCGTCGCGTTTAAGTTGTTTCTTAACGCTTCGCGGGCAGCGGCGAGATTTTCCTTCGCAGGCACCTGCACGTCTAATGATCCGTTGAGCACCAGTACCGGCACCGTGAGTCGGGCCAAGGTTGGCGCCGGATCATAGGCAAGGAAGTAGCGCTCCCAGGGCCGCGTAGCGTCGTTGGGTAACGACTCCGCTTCGTTTGCATCGACGAGTTTGTCGGCCACACCTCGAGCGACGAGCGCTTTGGCACGATCGAGGGCGGCCGACTCCGACGGCGCCGAGAGAATGGCGCTGTAGAGTTGCTGATCGAAAACTTTGCGTCTCGCGATGTAGTCCTCCGGGGCGCCGTAAGCTTTCGCGGTCATTGCCGATTGCAGGACAAACAATCTGTCGCCGCGAATGCAAGGACCGGCAATCATAACCACGAAGGCCACACTTTTATCCGTGGCGGCGACAGCAGGAGCTATGATGCCTCCTTCGGAATGGCCGAGCACACCGATGCGACTTCCGTCGATCTCAGCTTGTGTCTTAAGCCAGGCCACCGCCGCTTCGGCATCCGAAGCAAAATCAGCCGTTGTTGCAGCGTCGTAGTCACCCGAAGAGCCGCCAACGCCGCGCTTATCATAGCGAAGAACGGCAAAGCCTTCGCGATTCAGCGCGTCTGCCAACACGAGGAACACCTTGTGACCCAAGACGTCCTCGTCCCTTGTGTTGTGTCCAGTTCCCGAGACAAGCACAACCGCCGGGAAGGGTCCCTTCCCGTTCGGCAGGGTCAGCGTACCAGCGAGTTGGTTATGAGCGGCGAAATTATTGAAGTGGACTTCACGCTGCACGTAAGGCGCTGGTCGGGCATGAATGGCGTCTTCCTGCGGACGCTTGTGGACGGCAGGGGCCATGTCTTCTGCGGTAGCGCGCTTCAGAACCAGCGGATAAACCTGCTGGAAAGTCAGGGTGCCCTTCCAAGCTTTCTCTTCGTCATTCCAGACGCCATCGTAACTCAAGTTGAGCTTGTTCACAGCAAAGTGCAGACGTACACCGTCGGAGGTGATCTCATCGAGAAGAGTTTCGTTGCCGCTGGGGTTGATCAGCTTTCCGCTAAAACCGGAGCCGGCCCTTTCGAAGTGGATGCGAACCTTGAAGCTTCCGTTCATCTGGCCGATCCAATCGCCGGCAAGACCTTGGGCAAGAGCCAACGGCGTGGTCCCGCACCCCAATAAGATGAGAGCAATAATTTTTCGCACGAACACCCTTTCTTTGCGCAGACGAATCGAGATCTTTCGAATCGCAAGCAGTTCAACATCATAAATCAAGGCGATAAAACTCACGCCCATCCATGGTTTTGTAGGCCAACCGGAAGCGGTTGGAGCAGCGTTTATCTTTCAGACTGACCCGTCACCCGCCCGAAATCGTTACGAACTTGGGCGACCTGATTGACCTGAAGGCAGGCCCCGTCGTAGCCTCCCCTTTGAGAGACCCTCCAACGGGAGACCGCTACCTTGAAACGAGGCTGGTCAGCACTGCCCCGGCCGTTTCTGGCCACATTATCGATCCTATTTGCGATTGTGGCGATCTCCTATGGGTCGCTGTGGATGTATGCCGTGCGGTACCCGGGCCCGCTCGTCGAGCTGGGCTTCAATACGGCGCATAACCCGCTGTATGACGAGAGAACGCATTCGCTGGCAGTGGATGATGTCGCCGCAGGAAGCCCGGCAGCGCAAGCTGGACTTCGCGTGGGCGACCGAATCACGGGAGTGAACGGGCGCGCGCTGAGCGGCGAGCTTGGATTCGATACCTCCTACGTCCGCGGCCGACCGGGCGACGCGGTGACGTTGACCGTAGAGCGACCCGGCGAGCGGCGGCCGCTGGTTTTGCACGGGTTCTTCCGGGCAAGGAAAGCGCTAAATCGGGTTGGCGAAGGCCTGGCCAGGTCTTCGGCTCTCGAAGTCATCGGATTCTTCCCTGTACCTTTCCTTGTAGTGGGATTCGCGGTCCTGTTCTTGAGGTTGGAAGAGCCAACGGCATGGCTGCTTGCGTTGCTGTTCTGTGCGTTCGTCGGCGCGCCCGATCTGGTCGTTCCTTCCGGCGTTTCTCCGGTCCTTTCAACATTTGCCCTGGCATTTCGCACGATATTTTGTGGGATGCTCGGCCCGCTCTTCTACCTCTTTTTCGCAGAGTTTCCAGTGCAGTCGCCTCTGGACCGGCGATTTCCTTGGTTGAAGTGGGCGGGGCTGGCTGTGGGAGCGGTGGTTGTGCCGCCGGGATTGCGCACCGGTCATGCCAGCTTTCCACGGGTGGTGAGGGAACTCCTAGGAACGAGCAATGCGGATCGCCTCCTCTCCGCCATTGTGTATAGCTTATTTGCGTTGGGCATTCTCGCCCTAGCACAGAACGCGTTTAAGGCCGAGGTCCCGCCGGAGGCACAGCGCAAATCGCGAATCATTCTGTGGGGAACGATTGCAGGCGTTTTGCCAATCGTTCTCGAGCGAGTAGTGGTGGACTTCACCGGATATCATCCCTCGTTTTGGTTCGATACCGTGCTGGTGCTGATCTTGCTCCTGTATCCGCTGTCGTTCGCATATGCGGTGGTGAAACACCGCGTCATGGAGATTCCCGTATTGTTGCGGCGCAGCGCTCGCTACGTACTGGTGCAGCGGGGTTTCGTCGTGTTGCTTTTCACCGTGGCCGTAGGCGCCATGGCCATGTTTACCCGGGTGTTTTCCCGGTTTTTTGAGGCTGAGTCGAATGTGGGCATGATGCTAAGCGGAGGATTGGGAATTGCGCTCGTGTGGATTTCCGCTCCGTTGCTCAAGCGCGGAACGGAACGCATCGACCGCGCCTTCTTCCGGAGCGCTTACGACACCCGCGTGATCCTACAGGAATTGGCCGAAAAAACACGGACAGTGACGGACCGCAACGAGCTCGCGAGATTGCTTGAAGTTCACATTGACGGGGCACTGCATCCAAAATCGCTGGCGTGTTATCTCGAAGCCGGAGACGGAAACCTGGTCGCTAAACGCGAACGAGCGTCTGCGGACCAGCATTCAACCGCGGCCGCTCGGCCCCGCCCAAAGTTCCCTTTTCGGTTTGGCGCCCGCTTCGTCTTGCGAGACGTGGACTCCATTCCAACGACGCAGCCATTGCTCGGCGACCTCGCGCGTGGCGGGAAAGCCTGGGACGTTCCGCCGCCGGTCCTCGACGAGGCGGCTGACTCGACAGAACTTGCTCCGGAGTGCCTGGTGCCTATTCTTGGGCGCGATAGTGCGTTGATGGGCTTACCGGTTCTTGGTCAGCGGTGTTCCGAGGAGCCGTATTCCCACGAAGACAAGAACTTGCTCGATTCCGCGGCGAGCCAGGCAGGTATAACTCTCGATAATATACGTCTCGCCGAAAAGATCGCCGAGCGAATGGAGGCCGATCGCCGCGTGGAGCGCGAGATGGAGATTGCGAGGGAGGTGCAAGTGCGTCTTTTCCCTCAAAAATTGCCGGCGATGAAGACCCTTGAATACCTGGGCGGGTGCATCCCCGCTCGCGCCGTCGGCGGAGATTATTACGATTTTCTCGAGCTACGTGGCGGCCACCTGGCCCTGGTGCTGGCTGACATTGCCGGCAAAGGAGTGTCGGGCGCCCTGCTTATGGCCAATTTACAAGCCAGCTTGCGCAGTCAATGCGCAATGGGCGTAGACGATTTGAGGCGAGTGCTGGCTTCCGTCAACCGTTCGTTCTGTGAAAACACCGGCACGGCAGGTTACGCAACTTTATTTTTTGCCGACTATGAAGATTCAAGCCGCAGACTACGCTATGCGAATTGCGGACATCTTCCCCCACTCTTGTTGGGCGCTAGCGAAAGCCTGGGAGACCGAACCTCTCAGGCGCGAACCGTGCGGAGGTTGCACGCTACCTGCACGGTAGTAGGACTGTTTGAACGATGGGAATGCGAAACTGCTGAGGTGCGGCTGGCTCCGGGCGATACGCTGGTACTTTATACCGACGGAATTACGGAAGCCAGGAGCGCCGATGGCGAAGAATTCGGTGAATGTCGGCTAATCGATATCCTTCAGAACTCCTGCCATCTTCCGGTGAGCTCACTTCTCGAAGCAGTCGTCGGAGCAGTCCGGCAATTTACCGGCGGAGAACAACAGGATGACATCACGTTGGTCATCGCGCGGTCTATTGTGTAGGTCCATAGATTCTGCCGCAGGGGACTGTCGCCTTTGGGCGAAAGGGGAATGCGGCCTTTTTTCCCGTATTCGTGCGTAATTCACGGCGTCTACAGATACGCTTTTTGTCTGTATTCTCTCCCGGGGATTATGGCGCAGATTGGAGGTGTAGTGAGGAACCAGGTAAGGCGTATCTGGCGGAGTGCCCTATTCGTTTCGTGTGAGCTGTTGCTGATTGTCGGCTTGTCATACGCGCAGCAGGACAGTGAGCCTGGCCGTTCTATCGGTAACGTCTGGACTCGAGGGGACCTGATCGTGGCGGAGCTGGATGATGGTGTTCTGCGGCAGCCTAACCTATTCAACCTCACTGGCCGCACGCTTCGCTTCGCGCCCGATGGTTCCCGATACCGGGTAGAAATCGTGCCTTTCGACTGGGATTCGGACTACGGTCCTGAACTCGCTGGCGCTGAAGTGCGCCTCCAAAAGTTTGTTTTTCCTTTTTCTGGGAACTTGTGGAAATCGTTCCTGGTTGGAACGACCGGGTCAATCCGCTTCGCTGCCTCAGAAAAAGACCTTAGTCCCGATCCTTACGGTCACCGCGATGGAGGCATAATCCTTGATCGATTCGATGAGTTGGCAGAGGTTGCTGACAAACTGATCGACAAGGCCCCGGCCATTTGTGTGTTCTTGAAGCCGCGGATGTCCGGTCCCCATTACGTGAAGGAACTCTCAGACCGCGCGGTCATCACGTGGGATCTCACCGAGCCGTTCGGCGGTCTGCTGGATTTTACCTGGTTCAAGACCATCAATCGCTTTCAAGCGGTGCTCCATCGCGACGGCTCGCTCCAGATGTCCTACAAGCAATTGGCAGCGAAGGATGCCATCGTTGGGATCTACCCGGTGGCGTCAGGCGCCGCAAAACCTTCGGCGGTTCACTTTTCGTCTCTCTCGCACAAGGATGGCCCTTTTGCCGCCGTATACGAATCGTTCCACTACCTTGGCGTGCCAAAACCGCAGGACTTATCCTGCACAATCATTAAAGCTCTAGGCGACAAGTTCGATTTTCTTGCCTACTACTCCGATTTCCGCATTGACAGTCAGGAGGCAAGTACTCCGAGTGACGGCCCCGTGGGAGGCCACGTCACGGGAATCGGGGATACAAAGCACGAGCAAACACAACAGGTTCTGGAGAGCCGCTGCACCAAGGGTCGGTTCCAATTGGGGTTCGCGCAGCCTGTGTATGTTGGCTCGAACGAAGCGCAGGAGAGGCCTCCGGAAGGAGCGCCCCTCGGGAGCAGCCACGACCTAACTTTCTACTCGCGCCAACTTGCGGAGGGCGCACCGGACGGAAAGCCCTTTCCGTACAACTACGCGGTTGGACACCTCGGTCATGAAGTGGGTCACCGCTGGTCTGCATATGTGTCCGCAAGAGTCAGCGGCGAAAGCATTCCGCTCGGCCCCTGGCCCCATTGGGCAGCTGGGTTGCAAGCACCAGTCGTATTCCCCTATTCGCTGCCTGTGGAAGCGTC
Organism: Candidatus Acidiferrum sp.; assembly: GCA_036262755.1. Lineage (GTDB taxonomy): Bacteria > Acidobacteriota > Terriglobia > Acidiferrales > UBA7541 > Acidiferrum. The sequence continues at coordinate 7,547 of DATAIH010000044.1, read as the reverse complement.
AACTCTCGGAGGAAGCCTCTGGCAGGACAACTCCGATGGCACCTACACGCGGCTTCGTGATGGCTACTTCGTGCCCGCGACAGGTTATTCCTCTCTCGACCTGTACCTGATGGGATTGCTCTCTGCCACGGAGGTGCCAGACTTCTTTATTCTGCGGAACCTCGTCGAAGTCGGCAAGGACGCACATGGGCATCCGGTATTCAGGGGCGAACGAACAAAAGTGACGATCCAAGACGTGATTGACGCGGAAGGGCCGCGTTTACCCGATGTCGATCACTCTCAGAGAGAATTCAATATCGGGATTGTCATGGTAGTCGAGCACGGGCAACGGCCGAGCCGCGAACTCATCGGACGAGCGAACGGCGTTCGGAAGCAGTGGATCCAGTACTGGGAGACGACAACGGGACATCGTGCGTCCATGACCGCAACGCCACGCTAGCATGTCGAACCCGGAGCTGGTCCCAAGCAATATCGACTGCGAGATATCGCCTCAGTTCGCGAATGCTCGGCTACCCTTCCCTGAGAGGAGTGCCCCAAAATCCGGACACGAATCCAGGATCGGGGTGCATTGCTTCCAGCCGTGGCTTGGTGCAGATGCTAATCTGACTTGTGACCATGGATAATCGCGACGTGCAGGCGACGTGGAACTATCACAATGGCACGAAGCACTCCTACTTGAGTGTTCGCAGCAATCCTCACTTCCTCGATTGGGCAAATCAGCCGTTACCTTTCAAGATCTATCCTAAGCTAGAGCCGCTTCCGTTACCTCCGGAGGTGCCGCAAACGGGAGTAGCTGCGCTCTCTGCGGTCTCGGAGCCAGTGCGCTCTTCGCGAGCCGAATGTGTCCCAGATCTTCGGGATCTCGCGCGTATCCTCTTTTTCTCGGCCGGGATTACCAAACAGCGAGCGCATCCAGGAGGACATGTCTATTTTCGCGCCGCGGCGTGCACCGGGGCTCTCTACGAGATCGAGTTGTACCTCGTGGCTGGTGATCTTCCGGGGCTGCAGGGCGGCTTGTATCACTTCAACCCGGGGGATGCGGCGCTGCGGCTTCTGAGAAAAGGCGATTTTCGGGGAAACCTGGGTCAGGCGACATCCATGGAACCCGCGGTGGCGCATGCGCCCGTTACCATCATCTGTACTGGAACGTACTGGCGGAACGCCTGGAAGTACCAGGCGCGCACATATCGCCATTTTGGCTGGGACAACGGCACACTGCTGGCTAACATGCTGGCTGTTACCCGGGCTTCAGGGCAACCGGCCGAGATCGTGCTGGGGTTCGTGGACGCGGCCGTGAATCACTTACTTGATCTCGATACGCGGCGCGAGGTCTCCTTGTGCCTCGTACCGATAGGGCACACATCGGAGAGTCCGCTGCCAGCCCCGAAAGAGGCTCCGGCGCTGGGTCTGGAAACGATTCCGCTTTCGCAGCACGAGGTCGAATATCCGGCCATGCTCGAGATGCATGACGCTTCGTCTCTTGCATCCGAGCAGGAAGTGACTCAGTGGCGCAGACATCAGCCGGTCCCTCAATCTTCCGCTCTGGCAGGCGAGGCAGTCCGCCTCCAGCCACAGCCGGAAGAAGAGCAACCAAAGGACACGATCGAACAAGTGATCCTGCGCCGTGGCTCTACCCGTCGCTTTGATAATACGGCGTCTATTACACTGACGCAGCTTTCCACCGTCTTGGATTGCGCTACGCGCGGTCTTCCAGCTGACTTCCTTGCACCCCCCGGAGCGCAGCTCAATGACCTTTACCTCATAGTGCATTCGGTCGAGGGGCTTAAGCCGGGTGCTTATTTCTTCCACCGCGACCTGAGGGCCTTGGAGCTCCTGGATGGGGGCGAATTCCGCGCCGCGGCGTATCAACTTGGATTGGAGCAGGAGCTGCCCGCCGAGGCCTCCGTGGACGTCTTCTTTCTCGCGGATTTGACAGGAATCCTGGAGCGATACGGAAACCGCGGCTACCGAGCGGTTCAGTTGGAGGCGGGCGCCATCGGCGGCAAGATGTACCTGGCGGCGTATGCCCAGCGCCTGGGCGGGACCGGGCTGACCTTCTTCGACAACGAGGTGATTAAGTTCTTCTCGCCACACGCGAAAGGCAAGAGCGCCATCTTCTTGGTCGCGATTGGCAAGCCCCTGAAACGCACGCCACAGTAGGGTCGGCCACTTGACGCAAGGCTTGACTTCAGATGCTGAGAGTGAGTCCGTCGTGCGCGACTTCGTACCCGTGTTGTTTAGCGAAGACGGCCAGTTCAGGGTGCGGCGGATTTCCTTCGTGGGCAATGTGCGTCGCAAACACGCGGCCATTTGGCTTCAAGGCTCCCTCAGCACGGAGGCGGCGAGTGTGTTCAACAACTTCGTTGGCGCTCAGATGATCACTGCCGACTTGGTCCTTGCCATACGTGTGATCCAGAACGACAAGATCAAATTGCATTTGCTGATTCCTGAATGCCTGCCAAGTCTCTTCGGGCAGTGTGGCAGTATCCGTGCCGTAGAACACAGAACGACCGTTCGCCGAGACGGAGTACAGCATTGCTCCCATGCCCGGGGCGTGGTTCGCCGGAAAAGCCATCACGGAATACGGACCCACGGTGAAGTATTCGAGTGGGCTTACCTGGTGAAGCTTAATGTTGAGTTCCTTTTCGGCTTGCGGCGCCAGCAGACTGTAATCTGCGAGGTCCCGGACAAACGTTTCTGCAGCCCGCCGCGTCGTTTCACGCGACGCGTAGAACCCCAGCACGGGTGCGCCAACTACCCCAAAGCCGGGACTGCGAGAAAGGAGGTGCGACAAGTCGAGATGATCTGCATGCGGATGAGTTTGGAGACAGTAGCGGACATTGTCCAAAGGACAGCCGTGCAGCTGAGACGCCGCCATCACATCGGGGCCAAGATCAATCAGCAGATCTTCGTTAATCAAGGCCGCAGAGCGCTTGCGCAGACTGGGCCCGCCGAGTACGCGCGCTTGAGCACAGTTTCGACATTTGCAGAAAGCCTCCGGGAAGGCATTTGCTGCGGCGGTCCCAAGAAAAGTGATCTTCATCAGCGCCGAGGATTAGAACGGTTGCATTCTGGCCCACTGCCCACAGTCTAGCTGATAACCGCCGGTGAATCGCACGAAGCGAGCGGGTTTGCCTTGGTTAGTGGTTGGTCGGCTACTGGGAAACTGACCCATCTTCAAGTCTCAGCAGTCGGTTATTTCCGGACTGCTCGTTAGAACCGAAGCCTCCCCGACGTCGGGACACGGCCATCCCGGGCATCGGCCGTCAGATTCGCCCGCCGCCTGAGCCTCGATGCGAAACGTAACCGCAACGCGATCACGGTCTTGGTTTAGGATTAACGAATGCCCGTCTCCGTCAGCTTACAGATTGTTTACCCCCGCAAGTTGGCCGCGGTGCGGCGCGAGGTCGCGCCGGGCGCGGTGGGCTCGGCGTGGGGGCCGGCCCTAGGCAAGGTCTGGGAGTTCATTCGCAGCCAGCCAGGCCTGCGGACTGATGGCCACAACATTTTTCTCTACCACCACCCGACACAGCCGGGCGCGGCGATACGGTGCGACTTCGGTGTCGAGGTCACGCGCACATTTGAAACTGCGGGCGAGGTGTATGCGACCGAAACGCCAAGGGGCGAGGCTGCCGTCGCCGTCCACCGCGGCCCGTACAATCGCATGAACGAGACGCACGACGTGATCAGAAAATGGATGGCGGCGAGTCGGAGGGAGTCCGCTGGGCAGTCGTGGGAGATCTACGGAGATCCGACGCCGGATCCCGCCGACACTGAGACGACGGTTGTGTACCTCTTAAAGTAGCGTTCGCGCGCTTCGGACTAGTCGGCAATTCGGCAGCGAACTACATGGCCGACAAGTCGGCACTGCTGACGCTGTCAGGGAGTGTGGTTCGTCGGTGGTCCCGGGGTGGGGCCGGTAACCCTGGGCCAAAACGAGATTCGGCAGGCGCACAAGTGCTCATCCGAATCAAACGAAGGCACCTTGCAAGAGCGGAACTTTCCCGAGTAGGCGCTGATTCGTCGATCGCCCGCGGTGAACTGCACTATTCCTCTCGCAGAGCGGATACCGGTTCCAACGCGGCGGCCCGCTGCGCCGGAAGCCAACTCGCGAACAACCCAACCAGCGTCAACAACACGCTGACTCCGGTGAAGATCGCCGGGTCCGTCGACGACACGCCCAGCGGTAAGCTCGTGAGTAGCCGCGTTCCGGGGAACGCCGCCAACAGCCCCAGCGTGAGTCCGATGCCTAGCTGAACCGCACCGCGGGCGAGGACCATGCCGAGGATCTTGGCGGAGGTTGCCCCCAAAGCCATGCGCACCCCGATCTCGCGAGTTCTCTGCGCGGTGGCATGGGAAAGGACGGCGTAAATGCCGATTGCCGCCATCATTAATGCGATCACCGCGAAAACGGAGAAGAGCGTGCCGAACACCCATAAGTACCATTGTGCGCGTTCGATCGCCGATGTGAGTGTCCGCACCTCCGACAGCGGCAAATCCTGATCCAGGCTCTCGACCGCCGCGCGGACGGCGGAAGTTTGCGAGACAGGGCCCGGAGATCGAAGGACAAGCTCCGCACTCTGGTCGGCCTCTTGCCGGTAGGGCAAATAGAGCAACGGATTGGGTTGGTTGCTGCCCGGGTTCTGAACGATTTTCGCCGAGACACCTACGACGGAGAACCATTCTTTCTCCTCCGTGGGTTTGTCGGTATTCACGAAGCGAAATTGCTTTCCCAGCGACTGTTGACGCGGCCAGAAGCGGTCCGCAAATTCTCTGGACACAATTGCCACGCGGTGTCCTGGAGTGCCATCGAGGTCGTTGAAATCGCGTCCCGAGAGAATCGGCACAACCACAGTCGTGAAATAGCCAGGCCACGCGGCCACGACGTCGGCCGAAGGAGCCTTGGCGGGATCTCCCAGGGGAGTGTCCTGGATCTCGATGAGGCGATTGCCCGATCCCATTCCGGGCAAGTCCGATCCCATCGCCACTTGAGTTACCCCAGGAATCGCTTTGAGCAAAGGTTGCAGCCGTTCATGAAAGCGCACGCGCGATGCGGCATCCGGATAGCGCGACTCGGGCAGGCGGATCCGCGCGGTGAGCAACTGATCCGCAGGGACAATCGGATTGAGTCTCTGGGCGTCCAGAATGGCGCGCACGAAGACTCCCGCGCCGGTGAGCAACACCAGCGTCGCCGCAAATTGGAACACCACCAGGGCCGAGGACAACCTGCCGCCGCGACGAGTTCCCGCAGAGCGCGTACCGTCCTTAAGTGCGCTGCTCAGGTCCAGACGCGAAGCGCGCAACGCGGGGAATAGACCGAAGAGCAGTCCGCTGCCAACGCAGAGGGCGGCGAAGTATGCGAAGACCGTGTAGTCCATACGGAACACGATCCAGTAGGGCTTGCCGACGTCCTGGGTGACGAGATCGAAAGAGTGGATTCCCCACGCCGCCAGCGCTAAGCCGAGCACTCCTCCTATCGTGCTGAGCAACACGCTCTCGATCAGCAACTGCCGGATAATGTGCCAGGGCGACGCTCCCATCGCGGCACGGATGGAGATCTCGCCTCGCCGGGTCATGGCGCGGCTCAACATCATGTTGGCAACGTTGGCGCATGCGATCAGCAGGACAAAACCCACCGCGGCTAGCATCAGCAAAAAGACCGCGCGGATGGGTCCGCCGTTGAATCGCTCATGGAACGTCATTACCAACATGTCCACGCCCTTGTTGGTGTCGGGGTACTGACGGGCGAGTCGTTCGGCGATGGCATGCAGCTCAACGCTCGCCTGCGACATGCGCACGCCTGGCTTCAGCATGCCGTATAAGGACAAGGGTCGCGCCGAGCGCTTTTCAAGATCGGCCGTTGGAACCAGAGGCGTCCAGAGATCCTGATTCGACGGGAACTTGAATCCCTCGGGCATGACGCCGATGATCGTGGCGGGCTTCCCGTTCAATCGCACCACATGTCCGGCGATGTTGGGATCTTTGGCGTAGCGGTCTTTCCAGATCCCATATCCCAGCAGGATCACCGGCTCCGCTCCGGGCCGATCGTCGCTGGCCGTGAAGCTTCGCCCAAGAACGGGACTCGTGTGCAGCATGTGGAACAATCCAGAAGTGACCCGTTCCATGCTGAACGCTTGCGGCGGATTCCCTTGCTCGCTTAGTACCGCCTCCTCGCCGGTGGTTGCTTCAAGCGACTCCAGCGAGGATGCCTGGGTCCGATAGTCGCGAAAGTCGGGATACGAAACGCCGGTCTTGCTATTTCGCCCAGTTTGCTTCTCGTTAAGGATGGCCACCAGCCGCTCGCCACCCTGAACCGCCACTGGCTTGAAGAGCACGGCATTAACCAGCGTGAAGACCATGGTATTGAGTCCAATGCCCAGTGCTATGGTAACGATCACAGCGGCCGAGAACCCTCGATGGGTAGAAATCATACGCCAAGCAAAACGGAGATCCTTGCTCATGTCGTTACAGACGATCGAGGGTATACAAAAGTTCCACAGATTGGGCATAACGTCAGTTGTGGGTGACAACCCGCATTGCGATGATCGCTAACTGGCATCGAGAAAGGACTTGAGAAGGTGGTGAACGAGAAACTACGCAAGGAATTAGTGGGCATGCGCGATGAAGACCGGCGGGTACGCCAAGAACTTCTCGATTCCGGACAACTGGGCGGCCCTTACGCCCCACGCATGGAGGAAGTCCACCAGAGGAATGCTGCGCGATTGCGAGAGTTGATCGAACAGCATGGCTGGCCCGCTGAAGACATCGCTGGCAAAGACGGCGCTGAAGCTGCGTGGTTCATTGCACAGCACGCTGTTGGCGAGCCGCAATTTCAACGACAGGCATTGAGACTGCTGCTCACCTGCGCAGTTGAAGGACGCGCACCTAGGTGGCATGCAGCTTATCTGGAAGACCGAATTGCGATGCAAGAGGGCAGGCCGCAGCGCTTTGGCACGCAGCGGATCAATGATTCGCGGGACGGTCGTTTTCGTCCCTGGTTGCTGGCCGAGCCTAATCGCATAAATCAGTTACGAGCCGAGGTCGGTCTTGACCCTCTGCAGCCTGCTCCAGAACCGGGTCCTGAATTGCCTCCGGAGAAGCAAAGGGAAATTGAGCATGACCACCGCTGGTGGGAAGAATGGCTGGAAAGCAAAGGCTGGCGCAATTAACTGGACAATCAGCGGGCGGGTTGATGATAAATCCCGATTACACTCAGAATGGCTTCTAGGTGATTCCCTCGTGGGTTGTCGGGCATGCGGAGGACTGACCGATCATGGCGCCTTTTCGTGCCCGGTCAATCTCCGACTGGCCCGTCACTCGGGACTGACGGCCGGGGATGTCACGAGATCCCCGGATGTTTGTGCGAGATTGTTCCGAAGAAGAGTTGCGCGCGATCTGCGAAGCGCTATTCGTATCTTGACCGGCCAATTAATCCTCAATTTAGCTTTGTTTTGAGGGTCTGCAGTTGGGAAAGGACTTTGAGAAGGCGCTTGTCGAGGCGCAGCAATCGAGAGCGGGTTTTCTCATCACCGCGTTGGCGGCGGTAC
>DATAIH010000043.1:0-4225 GCA_036262755.1 Candidatus Acidiferrum sp. | reverse complement strand
CAAGCCGGCGGCGCGCCGGAGACCCGCTCGCAAGACACAGGTCGTGCTCGGCAGCCAAAGCGTGGAGACCGTGGAGTTGAAGCGTCGCGCTCCCGCGGCGGCCGCGGGAGCGGGCGGCGGGGATTTTGGCGGCATTTCCGTGGTTGAGGGCGCCGACTCTGAAAGCCCGGAGGAATTGCTGGAAGAAGGACAAACGTTCGAATCGGGGATAGTGAGCGGAGTGGAAACCGCCGGGGAACCGGACCAAGGCGAAGTGCGCACGCACGAAGTGCCGCAAGATGACGTGCCGGAAGAGTACGACGACAAGGACCGTCCGTAAAATTCCAGAGTTGTCGAGAGTTACGTCCTCACCTCGATCGTCGCTACCTTCGCGTTTTGCTTTCTTGAGTAAAAGGGTTCCTTCCGAGAAGGCTGCGGGAAGCCCAATTTTCTTGGCAACGAATCTTTCAGTCCGTGTTTGCAGCTGTTGTGGCTCTTTGGAACGAACGGCGAGTGCACTGACGGTGAAGGCGGGTGGGGTCGGAATTCTGCGCCCCCCTCTGATTCCACTTGGGCGAATCTGGTGTTGTCCGGCCTTTCGTTAGGCACAGGCGAGGCAGGCGGATTGCAAGGATTTATTCGTAGCGCAGGACGACTATGGGGTCGAGACGGGTCGCCCGGCGCGCGGGAAGAAGACTGGCCAGCAGCGCAACGCCCGCAAAAATCAAGGAAACGGTGACGAGGGTCATCGCGTCGGTCGAGCTGACCCCGTACAGCAACGAAGACAGCAGGCGAGCGCTGCCCAGCGCGCCAGCGAGTCCAAACGCCAGCCCCATCCCGGTCAGGCGAAGACCGTAACCGAGAACGTCGCACAGGATATTGGCTTGGGTTGCGCCGAGGGCCATACGGATGCCAATGGCGCGCGTGCGCTGCGCCACTACGTAGGACAACACTCCGTAGATTCCGACCGACGAAAGGACAAGTGCGAGGGCTGCAAAAAGAGCAAGCAGAAAGGCGTCGAAATGCGAGGCTTCCAGAGTGCCTGCAATTTTCTGATCCATCGTAGAGAGCCCGTAAATCGGTACTCCCGGCGCGATGGAAGCTATCGTGGTCCGCAGCTCATCGGCCCGAAATGCACCGCCGCGAGTGCGCACGACTAAGTCCATGGTGCGACCGACCCAATCCCAACCGCTGGGAGGCATTTGCGCGATCGGGAGATAGAACGTTGGCTGGACTTGTTGATCGAGACCCCTGGCACGCACGTCACCGACGACGCCGATCACCTCATGCCAAACGGGGTCCATGCGGCCCTGCGGTCCCGATTCGCAGCATGCGAAGCGTTTGCCGATGGGGTTCATACCCGGCCACATCGCGCGGGTGAGAGTTTCGTTGGCGATGGTGACCAACGTCTTGTCGCGCGTATCTTGCGGGTTGAAGTTGCGGCCAGCCTTGAGCGGCACGCCTGCCGTAGAGAGATAGTTAGGCGAGACGATTTGCAATTCGGTGTTGACCACGCTTGACGGGTCGAGCGGCTTGCCCTCGGCAATAAGGCCGTTGCTGCTCCATCCTCCAGTGAGCGGCGCTCGCGATACCAGGGCGGCCGACTGAACGCCGGGCAAAGCGCTTGCCGTTACGATCATCCGCTCGAACGTCTGCTGCGCCACGGCGGGAGAGGCATCGGGTAACGTCACCCGGCCAACAAAAAGATTTGTTGTATCGAAGCCTGGATTCACACGCGAAACCAGCAGGGCACTTCGGATGAGCAGTCCAGCGCCGGCCATCAACACCAGTGCTAGGGCGATCTCGCCCACAACCAAAACGCTTCGAATACGGTCACGGCTTCCTGTCAATGTGCCCGTGGTTTCCTTGAATACGTCGCTCAATCGGGTAGAAGCGGAACGCAGCGTCGGCGCGAGGCCAAACATAAAACTCGAGAGCAGTGCGACGCCACAAGCAAACGCGAGAGTTCTTGCGTCCACATTCGACTGGTCGAGGCGGGGCACATCGCTGGGTCCTTTGGCTACGATCCAGGACACGCCCCAGAATGCCAGCAAGAGTCCAGCCATGCCGCCCGCCATTCCGAGCACGACGTTTTCCGCGAGAAGTTGGCGGACGATGCGCCGAGGGGAGGCTCCCAACGCTGCCCGCATGGCGATTTCTTTCCGTCTTCCGCGCGAACGAGCGAGTTGCAAATTCGCGATATTGGCGCAAGCAATCAGCAGCACAAAGCCAACGGCCGCCAGCATCATCCACAGCACGGAGCGCTGGTCGCCCAGGAGTGCCGTCGCAAACAAAATGGCACGAAGACTCCGTTCCTTGTCGTCAAGGGGGTGCTCCTGCTGTAAACGCCGAGCGATCACATCGAGTTCCGCGCGTGCTTGTGGCAAGGAAACGCCTGGCTTCAGCCTTCCCATGACACTCAAATAATGAAGATCGTAACTGGCGAGCTGCTCCGGCTTGAACGCTGCGGGAACCCAGATGTCGGTCCTGCTAAGTAAAGGATCAAAGGTCTTCGGCATGATGCCAACGACCCGGTACGGCAAGCCGTCGATTCGCAGCGTTTGGGCGACAATTGCCGGATTCGAAGCGAAACGCGTACGCCAAAGCTGCTCGCTGAGGACGACAGCTTCCGAACGCCCCGGTTTGTCTTCATCCGGGGTAAATGTTCGTCCCAGAACCGGCTGAACGCCGAATGTGGAGAAATAGTCCGCGGTCACGATTTCGCCGGACACACGCTCGGGAACTTCTCGTGCCGCCAGATTGAAGCTCGCGCTGTTGGAAGAGCATAGCTTCGAATAGGACTTGCTTTGGCTCTGAATTTCAACGAAGTTGCCGACGGAGAGGCCGGGGAAAATGTCGCGCCACTGCTCCTCAAGATACACGATATGAGAGGGATCCTCGACCGCCAGCGGGCGAAGCAAAACTGCATTGATCACGCTGAAGATCGCGGTGTTCGCGCCGATACCGAGCCCGAGCGTGAGGACCGCGACGGTGGTGAATCCCGGATTCTTGATAAGCATGCGGATTCCGTAGCGCACGTCTTGAAGGAGCGAATTCATGCGACCTCCAGTCGGGTCAAACGAAGAGACAGCACGCCTCGTACTTTTTTTTAGCTGAGCTACGAAATGAATCAAGGCTCAGCCCCTCAGTAGATTAACGCCCCTCCAGTATCACGCAATTCTGGAAGTGGCGCATGGTTCTGGGAATGTCCGCGTCCATCCACCAAACCTGCAATCACCAGACCAGCCTTGAGGGCGTTGGGAAATTTCACGTGCCGGGCCTTTACATCTCACACCAGCGATTAGAGTCTACTGCCGCGAAGGACACGGATTGAGGTCTGAATCCCAGCCAGCGCACGATCATGTAAGCAGATCGTTTGCCGAAACTGCTGCGGCATGTCGCGAAAGAGCAATACCGTCTGTCCTCGGAGGTGCTCTACCAATACGCGACAGAGCCGATGACAGTGAGCGAGTTGCGGCGCACCCGGTATTTTTGCCAGTTGACACCTATATCCCTTGAGTCCTGAATCACTTTCGGCGGCCAATCGCCGGATTCCGGCCTAAGAGAACGACGTACGCCTTCTTCCGCTCCGCCGAAGGAGGAACTCCATGAGGTTCGGTTCGGCCACATTTGGTCTTTGTTCCGCTCTCGCGTTGGCTCTCTTTTCTTCTTTGCCTGCCGCCTCCCAATTCTCTAACAGCGTCATGCCCGGTCCCGGTTGGCAGGTGATGAGGGCCCAATGGGGCTCCGGCAATCGCCAGATGGATGTCACTGCGCGCGTACGGGTCCTGCTGCTCGGTAATGGCATGGTCCAGGTGAATAACCAGAATATGGGCGGCGATCCCGCGGTGGGCGCCTCCAAGACTCTGGTTATTGAGGCCAGGAACTTCCAGGGGCAAACGCAGCGATTCACCTTCAGAGAAGGTAGCTCGATCGATGCCAGCCAGTTTTTCAACTATGGTGGCGGCCTTGGCGGGAACGCCGGCCCGGGATGGCAGGTGATGTTTGCGGACTGGGGTGCCGGCAATCGCCGCGTCGTGGTCACCGACCGTGTCCGCAGCATGTTGTCGGGAAGCGGTATGGTGAGAGTGAACAACCAAAACCTGGGCAGCGATCCCGCGGTGGGTGCCGCGAAGACCCTGCGCATTTCTGCTCGCGATGCGCGCGGACAAGTGCGGCAGTTTTCCTTCCGGGAGGGCGCGAGCATCGACGCCAGGCAGTTTGCCAACTACGGCGGCTTTCCAGG
>DATAIH010000042.1:0-8839 GCA_036262755.1 Candidatus Acidiferrum sp. | reverse complement strand
TGGTCGCCGCCCTGATTTACTTCGCCCACCTTCCGGAAATCCGCGAGCAGGCCTCGTCCGAGGAAGCAGGAGCTTCCGCGAGCTGGAGCGGGGTTCTCTCTCACAAACATCTGGTGCGCGGGGTCATCGCGCAATTTCTTTACGTGGGTGCGCAGGTTGGCGTCGGAAGCTTCGTCATCCGTTTTGTGATGCATGCGCAACCGTTTCTCGGGCCGCGTGCGGCGGCAAGATATCTGCAGCTCCATTCGGTGGGCTTCATGATCGGGCGTTTCACCGGGTCCGCGCTGATGACATCGATTCGGGCCTCGCGCCTGCTCGCCTTTTTCGCCTTTGGCGCGCTCCTTTGCGCGGTGATCGCAACTTCCACGAGCGGCGCAGTCCCGATTTACGCGGTGGTGTTGATCGGGTTCTTTCACTCCATCATGTTTCCGACGATTTTCGCCCTGGGCATCAAAAACCTTGGTCCCTTCACCAAGCGCGGCTCGTCGCTGCTGGTCATGGCGATCCTCGGGGCCGCGGTTGTGCCGCCGATCATGGGAAAAATCTCGGATCTGTCGAACATTCAGCGGGCATTTCTGGTTCCCTTGCTTTGTTACGCTTACGTTTTGTATTTCGCAATAGCCGGGTACCAGCCGAAATCCGCTTTGGTGGCGACGGAATCCGCGCCCGCGGCAAAGCTCCCATAACCATAGCCGAGGTCCAATGACAAAACGCTACTGCCTGACGCTGGACTTGAAAGACGATCCGAAGCTGATTGCGGAATACCGGCGCTATCACCAGAAGATTTGGCCAGAAATTACGAAGAGCATCCGCGACTCGGGAATCGAAGACATGGAGATTTACTTGCTCGGGACGCGCATGTTTATGGTCATGGAGGTAAACGAGCAATTTTCGTTTGAAAAGAAGGCGAAAGCGGACGGGGATAACTTGAAAGTCCAGGAGTGGGAAGAGCTGATGTGGAAGTTCCAGGAGCCGCTTCCGGGCGCGAAACCCGGAGAGAAGTGGCTGCGGATGGAGCGCATCTTCAAGCTAGGGCGATAGCGCAAAGAGGGCGGAAAGCCGACGGCAGAAGGCCCCAAGCAGGAGGCAGACCCATAAGAGCGGCGGATTGCGATTTGAAAGTGAGGGAACCTCCTGATATATGTCTTGCTTCGCGTTACCGCGGAGGCGAGCAGAAAACACCATGAAGATTAAAGACGCGAAGGTGATTGTGTGCAGCCCGGGGCGGAACTTCGTGACGCTGAAGCTCACGACCGAGGACGGCATCTATGGGCTGGGGGACGCGACGCTGAACGGGAGGGAACTGGCAGTGGCCAGCTACCTGACCGACCATGTGATTCCGCTGCTGGTGGGACGCGATGCCCGGCGTATCGAGGACACCTGGCAGTACCTTTACAAAGGCGCGTACTGGCGGCGCGGGCCGGTCACGATGTGCGCGATTTCTGCGGTGGATACCGCGCTCTGGGATATCCAGGGCAAAGCACTCGAGGTCCCGGTGTACCAATTGCTGGGAGGCGCGTCGCGGGAAGGCGTGCTGGTGTATGGACACGCGAGCGGAAAGGACACCGAAGAGACGGTCAAAGCGGTGGCCGCGTATCTGAAGCTCGGATACAAGGCGATCCGCGCGCAGAGCGGCATTCCGGGACTGCCGACCACGTACGGCGTTGGCCACGGGAAAATGTACTATGAGCCAACGGAGAGAGATGCGCCCGCCGAAGAAGTGTGGAGTTCCGAATTGTACCTGAACTTCGTGCCGCGATTGTTCGAGCGGCTGCGGAAGGAATTCGGCGAAGAGCTTCCGTTATTGCACGACGCGCATCACCGGCTCACGCCGATCGAGGCGGGAAGACTGGGCAGAAGCCTGGAACCGTATCACTTGTTTTGGCTGGAAGATCCGACGCCGGCGGAACTGCAGGAGGGTTTCCGGATGATCCGGCAGCACACCACGACGCCCATTGCGGTCGGCGAGGTCTTCAACTCGATTTACGATTGCCAGCAGCTTGTCCGCGAGCAGCTGATCGATTACATTCGCACCGCGGTGGTGCATGCGGGCGGGATTTCGCACTTGCGAAAGATTGCCAGCCTCGCCGAACTGTATCAGGTGCGCACCGGCTGTCACGGCGCGGTCGATATGAGTCCGGTGTGCATGGCGGCAGCGCTGCATTTTGATTTGAGCGTGCCGAACTTTGGCATCCAGGAGTACATGCGGCACACCGAAGAAACCGACCGCGTGTTCCCGCACGCGTACAGCTTTTCGGACGGGATAATGTATCCCGGCGATAAGCCGGGCCTCGGCGTGGACATCGACGAGAAACTCGCGGCGAACTACCCCTATCGGCGAGCCTACCTGCCGATCAATCGGAAGCTCGATGGTACGATGCATAGTTGGTAGGGGGGTAAGGTCCGTTCCGCCGCGCTCGATGGCGGGGTCAGTTTTTTGCCGTTTGACGCAAGAAAAAAGTCTTAGTTAGAGTTTCAGGGGCGCTCGCGCGAATCAGTTCGTCCATGGACCCTTCGCAACCCAGGTCTTCACCGGAAACGCTGCCACGAGCGGCACGAGCCACCATGGCCGGCGGAGGCGCAGCCACCGGTCTTCGCCTGCACCTTGGATATTTTCGCTGGGTAATCTGCGCGCTGCTGCTGCTCGGAACTACAAAAAACTACATGGACCGGCAAGTTCTGGGAGTTCTCAAGGATACATTGCAGCACGATTTCGGGTGGAACGAAATTCAGTATGGAAATCTGGTTTCTGCGTTTCAGGCAGCGTACGCGCTCGGCATGTTGGTGATGGGCTGGGTCGTTGACCAGCTGGGAACGCGGCTGGGCTACGCGCTAGCGATGATTTTTTGGAGCTTGGCCTCCATGGGAACCGCGCTGGCGAACTCGCTCGGCGGGTTCAAGATGTCCCGCTATGCGCTGGGCTTCGGAGAAGCCGCGGTTTTTCCCGCGAGCATCAAGGCGGTGGCGGAATGGTTTCCGAAAAAAGAGCGGGCGCTGGCGACCGGGATTTTTAACGCCGGAACGAACATAGGGGCAATCGTTACGCCGTTGATCGTGCCGTGGATGGTCGGGCATTGGGGCTGGCGCAGCACGTTTGTGGGAATTGGCGCGGTTGGGTTTTTGTGGCTGGCGGTTTGGCTGCTGATTTACCGCAAGCCGGGGGAGCATCCGCGCGTTTCGAAAGCGGAGCTGGAGTACATCCGGAGCGATCCGCAAGAACCAATGCAAAAAACGGAATGGGTCCGTCTGCTCCCGCTGCGACAGACTTGGACATTTGCCTTAGGCAAATTTCTCACGGACCCCATCTGGTGGTTTTATCTATTCTGGGTTCCGGGATTCCTGCAAGAAAAACACGGGCTGGCGTTGAGGGGTATCAGCGTTCCTATCATGGTGATTTACCTGATTTCGGACGTCGGGAGCGTTGTGGGCGGTTGGATCTCCTCCTCGTTGATCAAGGAGGGGCATAGCGTCAACGTGTCGCGAAAGATGGCGATGCTGTTTTGCGCCGTGGGCGTGATTCCCGTGATTTTCGCCTATCGCGTCCAGAGCACATGGTCCGCGGTAGTTTTGATTGGACTGGCAGCGGCGTGCCACCAAGGATTCTCGGCGAACCTTTATACGCTGACGTCCGACATGTTTCCCGCGCGTGCGGTGGGTTCGGTGACGGGAATCGGCGGCATGGCGGGCGCGATTGGAGGTTTTTTTATCGCCAAGGTGGTGGGGCATGTGCTGCAGTGGACGGGAAGCTACATGATTCCTTTTGTCATGGCGGGAGTGGCGTATTTGGTGGCGCTCGGGGTGATTCACGTCCTGTCGCCAGGATTGGAACCTGCCCGGATCGAATGAGAAAGAAGAGAAGTGCTTGGCCAATGTAAGCGCAATTGAGGTGAATGGATGGCGCTGACGATTAAGCCGAAAAAGGAGTGCCGCTGGGACCTGGTGA
The DNA here is from genome assembly GCA_036262755.1 of Candidatus Acidiferrum sp. Taxonomy (GTDB): domain Bacteria; phylum Acidobacteriota; class Terriglobia; order Acidiferrales; family UBA7541; genus Acidiferrum. The sequence continues at coordinate 4,896 of DATAIH010000042.1, read as the reverse complement.
GTCTGGGCGAGGTGATGGTGCGGTTCGATCCCGGCGAGCGGCGGATTCGGACGGCGCGAAGCTTCGAAGTGTGCGAGGGCGGCGGGGAATACAACGTGGCGCGCGGGTTGAAGCGCTGCTTCGGGCTGGACACGGCGGTGGTGACGGCACTCACAAATGATCCGGTGGGACGGCTGCTCGAGGATCTGATCTATCAGGGAGGCGTGGACCAGTCGTTGGTGCGGTGGATGGAGCATGACGGGGTGGGGAGGGCGGCGCGCAACGGGCTGAATTTTACCGAGCGCGGTTTCGGTGTGAGGGCGGCGCTCGGAAGCTACGACCGCGGACACACCGCCGTATCACAGCTGAAGCCGGGGGACATCGATTGGCATGAAATCTTTGGAAAGCGGGGCGCGAGGTGGTTTCACACCGGAGGGATCTTCTCGGCGCTTTCGGAGACGACTCCGGAAGTGGCCTTGGAAGCCATCGAAGCGGCGCGAAAAAACGGGACGATTGTCTCGTATGACTTGAATTACCGCGCATCGCTCTGGAAATCTCTGGGCGGAAAGAAGCGCGCGCAGGAAGTGAATCGGCGGATTGCGCCGCACGTGGACGTGATGCTCGGAAATGAAGAAGATTTCTGGGCGGCGCTGGGATACCAAGTGCCGGGGATGGACGAGCATCTGTCGGCCTTTGAGGTTGAAGGCTTCAAGCAGATGATCGCCAGGGTGGTGAAGGACTATCCGTTCAAAGTGGTGGCCACGACGTTGCGGAAAGCGAAAACCGCGACGGTGAACGATTGGGGAGCGATTTGTTATTGCGATGGGGCGTTCTATCAGGCCAAGAACCGAGAGAATCTCGAGATTTTTGACCGCGTGGGAGGCGGCGATTCGTTCGCCTCGGGCCTGATTTACGGATTTCTGGCAGGCCAGGAGCCGCAATGGTCGGTGGAGTGCGGGGCGGCGCACGGGGCGCTGGCGATGACCACACCGGGCGACACTTCCATGGTTTCCCTCAACGAGGTGCTTGAGGTCATGAAGGGAGTAGGAGCGCGGATCGCCCGCTGAAGAAACGAGTGAGAAGGTGACCGCAAAGTGACAACTCCGCCACATAAATGCGGGCGGCTTCGCGTACTTTGTAGCTTTACGTCGGCAGATTCGAGTCTTGGGCTGGTAGCCTCGTCGAACCAGTTTCACGCGAACCCAGTCCAGGTTCACCGACGGGAGTTACCGGGAGGAGCGTAGCACATTCCGCTGCCGCTTGAAAACGGCAGTCCCCTGTGCTCTTTCATTATGGATAAGCAAAAAGTTCGCGACCGGATCGTTGAGATTGGCGTTGTGCCGGTGGTCCGTGCATCGTCGGCGAGGGAAGCCCGGATGGCAGCGGATGCTGTTTGCGAGGGCGGGATTTCCATTGCCGAGATCACCATGACGGTTCCGGGGGCCGTTGAGGTGATTCGGGAGCTCACCAGAAACGGCCCTGGTGATGTTCTGGTCGGCGCAGGAACCGTTCTTAACCTGGAAGCCGCAAAACAGTGTCTGGATGCCGGCGCCGAGTTCCTGGTAAGTCCGGGGCTCAATCTCGAGGTGATCCAGCTTGCGGCGAAAGAAGGAAAATTGATGATGGCGGGCGCGCTGACGCCAACCGAAGTGATTATGGCGTGGGAAGCGGGCTCGGATTTCGTGAAGGTTTTCCCTTGCGGCCAGGTCGGAGGAGCAAAGTACATCAAAGCCTTGAAGGGGCCGCTGCCACAAGTTCCGCTGGTACCGACCGGCGGCGTGAATCTCAATACCGCGGCAGAGTTCGTCGAAGCGGGGGCGGCGGCGCTTGGTGTCGGTGGGGAATTGGTGCCCGCCGGAGCGCTGAGGTCTGGCAAACCAGAGATTATCGTTGAGAACGCCAGGAAGTTCCTGGCAATTGTGAAAGAAGCGCGCGCGCGGATGACCGCGGCCAGCGCCGTTCGATAAGGAAGCCGCTTAAAGCGCCGGCGTTTATTCCGGGATCGCCAGCCAGTCACTGATTGACGCCGCTGGCCAGAATGCCGCCGTCCACCACGAGCAGGTGGCCGGTAACAAAGCTGGCGGCATCCGAGGCGAGAAAGACAGCGGCACCGACGAGTTCCTCAAGCTTGCCGAAACGCCGCATCGGAGTGCGCCACAGGAATTCTTTGCCGCGCTCCGTGCCGTCCAGCAGGGCCGTGTTCATGTCCGTACGCAGTACCCCGGGGATGAGCGCATTGACGCACACACCGGCGGGGGCCCACTCGATGGCGAGGGTTTTTGTGAGCGAGGCGACGCCTGCTTTGCTGGCGCCGTAAGCGGCAACTTCGAAGAGCCCCACCAGCGAAGAAAGCGATCCGATGTTGATAATGCGGCCATACCGCCGCTCGATCATGTGGCGGCCAAAGACTCGGCATGCGCGCAGCGTGCCTTTCAGGTTGGTTTCGAAGATGGCGTCCCACTCGGATTCGGGAAAATCGAGCGTGGGCATTTTCTTGGTGCGGCCGGCGCAGTTGACAAGGATCTCGACGCTGCCAAATCCGGCGCAGACAGCTTCGAGCAGCCGTTCAAGGCTGGCGTTGTCGGTGACGTCCGAGGTCTGCGCGAGAGACCGGCGGCCTAGCGCCACGACTTCCGCGGACGTTTTGCGTACTAGCTCCTCGCGCCGACCGGTCGGGATGACGTTGGCCCCAGCCTGAGCCAGTCCGCGGGCAAGGGCAAGACCGATGCCGCTGGTTCCGCCGATGACCACTGCGGTCTTATTCGCCAGATCAAGCAGCGGATGGCCCATGAGCACTCGCGTATGAGTTCAATTTTCCTCCCGTGTGGGTCCCCCACTCCGCAGGGACAACGATTCTACTGCCATAGACAAGGATTCCTTCTTGAATATCCTTAAATGGTCCGTTTATCAGACCTGAAGGGGTATCCTTGGTGGGAAACACTGGCGACGCGCCGGCGGGATTTCGCATCGAAGCTTACAGTACAATAAAGAGTGCTTTGAGGAGAGATCGAGAATGTTTGTCCCCCCAGAGAAGGCGATTACGACTTATGGGAAGCGCGCTTGCTTTGCCGTTCGATTGGCTTTGGCAATGGGCATGGTGGTGATACCGCTGGCGGCCCAGGAGCGCGGCCCGATGTCCCCACCGCCTGGAGCGGCAGTTGCTGCCGCGCCTCCGGCGCAATCCCCTGCCGCGCCACGCGAGGCAACCTCACATATCACCAATACGCCGCCTACGATGCCGGTAGAAGAGCTTATTCAGAAGTTCGTGCAGCGCGAGGCAGATTTCCGAAAAGAGCGCGACAATTTCACGTATACGCAGGACGTTACGTTTCAGACCATCGATGAGGACGGCCAGGTGGACGGCGAATACCAGAAGACCACGGATATCCTCTTTACCCCGGATGGCAAGCGCTACGAACACGACACCTACGCTCCGGTATCGACAATTACGCGGATTGGCTTTACACAGGAAGACTACGACGACATCGAAAAAGTGTGGCCCTTCGTGATGACCCCGGAAGAGTTGCCGAAGTACGACGTGAAGTACGTGGGCCGCGAGCACGTCGATGAGCTGGATACCTACGTGTTTGATATGGAGCCCAAGAAACTAGAGAAGGGGCAGCGATACTTCAAAGGCCGTGTGTGGGTAGACGACAAAGACCTGCAGATCGTGAAAACAGCGGGAACGTCGACGGGCCTCATCAGAAAGAAAGATGACTACGCGTTTCCGCACTTTGAGAATTATCGCGAAAATATCGAGGGGCACTACTGGTTTCCATCCTACACGCGCGTCGACGATGTACTGCATTTCAAACAAAGCAATGATGTGCGCGTGCACGTTGCCGTCCATTATAAGAACTACAAGCGCTTTAGCTCGACGATCAAGATCGGCGTCGCCACACCAATCGATCAGCCGAAGCCGAAGCCGTAAGTACCGGGGACGACAGACGAGAGGACTGGTTACCTCCGGCTGAGCCAGACGAGCGTGACACCAAGGCATACCACCAACACGCCGAGCCATCGTTGCCGGCTTATCTTTTCGCGCAGGAACAGCGCTGCGCCGACGGCTCCGGCGGCATAACTCAGCGCGGTCACCGGCACCACGAAGCTCACATTCTCCATCGAAAGCAGGGCCAGTAACGAGAAGAACGCCAGTGTCATGAGGCCGATACCCACCCACATCCATGCAACGCGCGCGGCACGCCAGGCAAATTCGATGAGCGCCAGCGGGCGGAAATCGTGCACTTCGCCTAGTGCTTTCATCGCGCGCGAAACACACAACTCTCCGCCGGTTCCAGCGCCGATGACCAAGATCAGGAGAATTAGCTCAAGCACTTTTACGGTTTCTCCGTCGTTCGCGGATGCGTGTCGCTGACAATGAGCACGCCAAGGCAGATCACGGCTATGCCAGACCAGCGCAAGGCGTTCACTTTTTCACCGAGGAGCACTAGCCCAAGAATCGCAACAACGACATAGGAAAAGGCCGAAGCAGGCTGAACGTAACTGTAGTCCGCCCAGGTGAGGATCAGCATGTAAGCAACGAAAAAGGCCAGCAGGCAGGTGACACCCAGCCAGATGTAGCCGGAAGTGAGAATGCCGCCCAGGACGTGAAGGAGCCCTCGCGGTTCCCAATGTTTCGCGGAACCGATGCCCCTCATCCCCTTACTCAGCAACACATTCCCGAGGGGGGCAAACAAGGCGATAAACAGCAGAAAAAAGTAAGTTTTCAGGTGCAGGCCCGGCGAATCTTTCATGCGATTTGAGGTTCGCTCCCCCCTGCAATAGTCTTCTTGCTCGGAAAAAACAGTGGCAGTTTCATCTTACTCGATGTCCGCTGTTATCTAAAGCATGGAAAGGGCGAAATAGTTCGATTTTTGCTATTCTTTTGCTCGGCCATGTCTTACCTAAACGAGCGAG
>DATAIH010000041.1:0-34276 GCA_036262755.1 Candidatus Acidiferrum sp. | reverse complement strand
CCAACGTATCATCAGCCTCTAAACCCATTACGGTGCAAGGCGTGTCTGCGAGCCGGCTTCTCTCTCAAAAAACCGCTGGCAGTCCGTCCCGGCCTGCCAACTATGGAACGAAAACTGCTTAGAAAATGTTCCCTTCGAAACGGGGCCAGGCATTCGACCGTCATTGCGGGCATCTTACTGGAGGAGCCCGAGCGGAAACAAGGAAATCCCGCCGGGGCCCGGAAATCAGAACCCGGGAATCTGCGCCGCGCGACACTCCGCTTGCCGAGTGCTGCTCGGCCGCCAGGTGGTGCCAACGAGCAGCGCAAGGCGCTGCTTGTCAGCCTATAACATACAGATGCTGCGCGGTTTGCCCGCCGAGTTGAACGGGTTCAGACCCTCCTTGACGAGACCGGAGGCGTCTGGCTACGATTTGAACATGTTCAGGAAAGTTTCAGTCGCGGCCAAGAGATCCCGGTCGGTCGGGGAAAGAACCAGGGATTTGATTTTCGCGAAGGCCCTTGAGCTGTTTCGCAAGCGCGGCTTTGAAGTGACCACCATGAGGGACATCGCGGACGCGGCGGGGGTGGCTACCGGAGCGGCTTACTACTATTTTGAGAGCAAGGAAGCGATTGTTGGCGCCTACTACCATCAAATTCAGAGTTTGCATGCGGCGAAGGTACGAGAACAGCTTGCGGGAAAGGAAGGATTGCGGGAGAGGCTTGCGAGCGTGGTGCACATGAAACTAGAAATCTTGAAAGACGACAGGAAATTTCTCGGCGCGCTGTTCCGCTATACGGAAGAGCCAGGGCACCCACTTTCGCTGTTTGGAAAAAGAATGAAGACCGAAGAAAAGCAAACCGTCGAGATCTTTCGCGAGGCGCTTGGCGGCACGGAACTCACCGAAGAATGGAAGGAATTGTTGCCGTGGGGAATGTGGCTTGCCCATTTGGGGATGATTCTTTTCTTTCTTCATGACCAGTCGGAAGGGCAAAGGAAATCACACAACCTCGTGGACCATTTTGTGGACATGGTGGCCGGGCTTGTGGAATGGACAAACTCGGCGCTGGTGCGGCCGTTCCTCAAGCCGTTCCACGGGAAGATGCTGGAGGTGCTGCGAGAAGCGGGCTGGTGCGGGCACGCCTAAGGGTCTTGGAAGGAGACCGCTCGAAGCCAGCAGCAACGGGCACTCGAGCGAAGGAGCGCTGCGCTTTGTCCGAGACTTCCGAATCGCTGCTTTGCCTAACTTGACGCGATCGTGTGCTCTCGATAGTCTGGCCGACGCATGCGAACGTCGTTGAGGAAACTGTTCATCATCCTGGCCGGTCTGATCCTGGCCGGGTTTGTGGTTTATCAGTCCGGCGGATTCATCCGTAAAGCCAACTTCAGCGGACAGAAACTGCTGCACGCGGTTGCCGGGGCAAATCTCTATTTGTTGCTGCTCTCGATTGTGGTGATTTACGTTTGCTACGCCGTTCGAGCGCTGCGCTGGCAATTATTCCAAGGCAATCTTGGATCTTCCCGATTCTGGATTATTTACAAGATGACACTGGCAGGGTTTGCCGCCATCTTCATCCTGGGACGCCCGGGGGAGCCGGTTCGGCCTTTATTGCTTTCGCGAAAAGAGAGGCTGCCGATCGCGGATATGTTCGGCATCTATGCACTGGAAAGAATCTTCGACTTTGCGAGCACTGCGGTAATCGCCGCTCTGGCATTGTTTTTCTTCAAGACGCGCGAGAGCACGGGGGAGACCACCACGGCCCTGGGAACGGCGGCAAAGACAGCGGGAGGCGCTCTTTTCGCCGGGGTAACCGCGGCAGTGGTGTTGCTTGTGTACTTGCGGCTGCACGGCACCGCGGCATTGGAAAGGCGGCTCCAGGGGTGGCTCCAGGCGCACGGCTGGCGACGATCGATTGCGCGGACCTTGCTTGGTTTTGTGCGCGGAGTACAGGCGGTGCGCAACATGAGCGAGCTGCTGCTAGCCATCTTATATTCCGGATTGCATTGGTTCCTGGTGCTGCTGGTGTACTACTGGGGTTCGCGCAGTTTTGGCGGAAGGCTCGGGATGCTTACCTTGAGTGAGGTCATGCTGGTCATGGCCTTCTCGCTTGTGGGGTCGGTGGTGCAATTGCCTGCAGTAGGGGGCGGCGCGCAATTGGCTTCGGTGCTTGTGTTTACGAAGATATTTGGGGTAGAAACGGAGCCGGCAACAGCTGCCGCGATTGTCCTCTGGCTGATTGGCTTCGCAGCGTGTAGCCTCGCGGGCGTGCCGTTCTTGATTCAGGAAGGAATGTCGCTCGGGAAGTTGCGCGAGCTGGCGCACGAGAAAGAAGTGCGGGAAGAAGCCCGGTAAGCACGGTAAGGAGATGCGGCTTCGTGAAGTGTCCTTTTTGCGCGCACGTAGATGACAAGGTGATCGATTCGCGAGAAGGCCGCGGCGGGGACACCATCCGCCGGCGACGCGAATGCTTGAAATGCAGCCGGCGCTTCACCACGTACGAACGCATTGATGAAATTCCCTATATGGTCATCAAGAAGGACGGGCGGCGGGAGCGCTTCGAGCGGCAGAAGATATTGCAAGGGCTTTTGAAAGCGTGCGAGAAGCGGCCGGTGGCCACACCGAAGCTCGAAGGGATGGTCGACGAGATTGAGGCGGTGGTTCACGACTGCACCGAGCGTGAACTGACAACGACGGAAATCGGCGAAATGATCATGCACCGGCTGAAGAAGCTCGACAAAGTGGCGTACGTGCGCTTCGCTTCGGTGTACATGGACTTTAAGGATGTACAGGAGTTCATGAGCGAGTTGAAAAACCTGCTGAAAGATCGGGGCGTAAAGAAATGATGAAGTCCTTATTCTTCCCCGCTCCAGTGGGAACATACATTCTTTGCCAGCGAGGAAAAAAGTGAATCGTAGAAGCTTTCTGAGGTCGGCGGTGAGCAGCGTCGCGGTAGGCGCAACGATGGTGAATCGGGGGAGGTATGTGCTCTTTCCTGGTGGACCCGAATACCCCGCACGGGCGATCGAGCTCGTCGAGCGGTCCACGGTCATCGACATGCTCGCTCCGCTGTGGATCAGTCCGAGTAAGACCATGAAGATGCTCGGCAATCCGGACAATTTCACCGCCGAGGACTATGCCCCCTACAAAGATTCCAGCATTAATGTTTTCCACATCGCCATCGGTACGGGTGGTCCCGATGCTTACCTTGAAACGATGAAATTTCTCTCCGGGTATGACAGCTTCCTGGCGCGGCACGACGCCTGGTTCGAACGCGTGGACACCCCGGCACGCCTCGATGGCATCAAGGCCTCGGGGAAAGTGGGCGTCCTCCTGGGGATTCAAAACTCAGAGCATTTCCGCAAGGTGGATGACGTCGATTATTTTTACGGGCTGGGCCAGCGTGTGTCACAGCTCACCTACAATGCCCGCACGCTGATCGGCAACGGCTCGACGGAGCGGCGCGACGACGGTCTGTCTGACTTTGGCGTCAGCATTGTAGAGCGCATGAACAAGGTCGGCATGGCTGTGGATGTCTCCCATTGCGGAGACAGGACCACCCTAGACGCCTTCGAGATGTCGAAAAAGCCGGTGCTCATAACCCATTCGAATTGCCGCGCCCTGAATCCCAATTATCCGCGCTGCAAGACGGATGAAGCCATCAAAGCCATGGCCGCCAAGGGCGGCGTCATGGGCATCACAGAAGTTCGCATGTTCGTCAGCCCAAAGGAGCCGACGGGCGTGGATGCCATGCTGGACCACTACGACTACGTCGCGAAGCTTGTGGGTGTCGAACACCTCGGAGTCGGCAGCGACATCGACCTGCTAGGTTATGACGCCATGCCGCCTGACGAGTACAAGCAGCTCAAGGCCGGTTACAAAAGCAGCTACGCCTTCCGCGACAAGATCGACATCGACGGCTACAGCTTTGCGAAGCGGCCTTTCGATCTTGCCGAAGGGTTAGTCCGGCGGAAGTACAGCGACGCCCATATCGAGGCCATTCTCGGCGGCAACTTCCGGCGCGTTCTCAAGGAAATCTGGACCGTCTAGCGGTCCAAGAAGCCCGTTATCGGGGCCAGACGCCGGCGGTGAAGGACTTGATGGTCTGGAAGCCGAGCTTCTCGTAAAGCTCGACGGCGGTGCGATTGTCGGAAGTGACGGTGAGGGTCAATTCGCGGAACTTCATCGAACGCAGCGCTTCCGCGGAAGTTTGCATCAGCATGCGGCCGATGCCGTGGCCTTGAAAGCCGGGCAGGACGCAGATCTGCGTCGTGTGGCCGACCCCGGAAGAGACTTCGCTGGTCAGAACGGCGGCCACGAGCTCGTCGCTTCCCGGCTCGTGAAGGACAAAAGATGCCCCGGGAGCAAACTGCCCGCATCCGGGGAGCAGGATGATGTTTTTGAGGAATTTCAACGCCCCGGCGCGGCTGCGGTATTGGTCGTTGATTTCGCCGTCCACGTGATTCGCGTAGGCCAGGTAAATCAGCTTGGCGCAAGGTTCAAAGTAGCGGTCGTTCCAGCGGGCCAGCCGCAGGCCGCCCGAAGCGCCGGCTTTCGATTCCGCCATTCTGTGCAAGTCCAAAAGCATGAATTGGCGCGTGTAAAGACGAAAGCCGTGATCGAGGAGCGGCGCATCCACGGGGCCGCTGAAAGGCATGAGTTGCGCTTCAATCCGCATGAGATGAGGAATCGCGCGCATGGAGTAGAGCATTTCCTCAAGCAGCCTGCGTCCCAGTGGTTCCTGCGCAAATTTGCACGAGACATAGAGCCCGCCGATCAGCCCTTTTTGCTCTTCCAGGACATAGAAGGAATAGCCGGCGGCCGCGCCGTTCTCGAACGCCGCGCAGCCGGCGAGGGCACGCGCTTCCATAAAGCGCTTGATCAGCTCCAAGGCTCCGCGGTAGTCCCAATGCAGCTCATCGCGCCAGTGCCGCGCCTCTTCCTCGAGCAGCGGCTCGATTTGACGCACGGTGGTTTGCCGCAAGTCGATGATATTCATGGGTGCGCGGATTTGGTGAGCCCCCGCCATGACGCCTCTATCATAGCCGATTCGCAGAGGCCAGGCTGAATCGAGGCGGATTGCGGGAGACGAATCCGACACAGCACTCTAGGCTTTCCGGAGTGCATGCAAAGGGATGTGCTACGATGGCCTTCGTTCAATCTCTTCGACCACTAAGGAGCTTCCCGTAGAGGCGCCGCGAACCTTTAGCGGCTCAAGCGACGCATGCAAATCTTCTCTGAACTGCGGTATCCATCGCGATGGTACACGAAAATATTGATGCTTCTTCTGGCGCTCGGGTTTTTTGCTGTGCTGGCCACCTCCGCCATCTCCGGATTTCTCGTCTATCGCATCGTTAAACCGCAGCGCAGCGCCCCGGAAATCAGCCTGGCGAGCTTTCCGGGACATCCCGAGGTCGTAAATTTCACGGTGCCGGACGCGGGCCAGCGGGAAGGATGGTTTTTCCCCGGCGTGCGCCGGGGACCCACCGTTGTTTTGTGTCATGGTTACGGATCGAGCCGTGGCGAATTGCTGACGCTGGTCTCCGCTCTTCAAGACCACCAGTACAACGTGTTTGTTTTTGATTTTGCCGCGCATGGAGCGAACTCGGGTGTGTCCACCCTGGGTTACCGCGAAGCGGACGAGTTGCACAAGGCCGTAGACGTTCTCGCGGCCCGCGGCGACCTGGATCCTCAACGCTTCGGGTTGTGGGGGTACAACTTGGGCGCTTACGCCGCGTTGCGCGAAGCCGAGGACGACAAGCGCATTCGCGCCGTGGCACTGGATTCCGTGTACGACGATCCCCAGCAGATGGTGAAAATCGGCGTCGGGCGCAACGGCCTGGGCGCGTTTCCTTTCATGATCCGCGCTGCCCAGCTCATTTTTGGCTACTTGAACAGCTTCCACCGTCACGATCCGCCGCTTTCGAGCAAGCTGGCTGCGCTCAACGGCATTCCCACGCTGTTCATTCAAGCACTGGACGACCCCGACTTGGCGGCCGTGACGCGGGACATGTTCCTGAAGGCCCCCGAGCCGCGGGACCAGGCCATCATTCCTCATGGTAATTTTGTCGGCTTGAGCGAGGAAGAAAAGCGCGACTACGAAAACCGCGTGGTTTCATTTTTTCTTCTGCGCCTTCCGCTCATCCCGGCGAGGCCCCTCGAGTGACCCGGGCATGAGGATGCGATAGAGAAACACTCCCGTGTGTTCCTCGTTAAAGGGCACCGGTTCACACGCAAAGGGAACGGGCGTTAGGTTTCTGCAGCGAGGCACATCCGTCAGGACGTATTTTTTCCCGAGATTCTCCTGATTCCAGTCCTTAATCTCTTCGTGCAAGTAGAAATTCATGCCGTAGTGCTGGCCCGGGCTCATCCACCCCACGGCTAGCTCGCCGAGCGGAATATTCTGGAGTTGCAATTGACGGGCGAGGGTTTTCCCGGAAGGATCGAACTTGAAGAACGAGGGCGCGATGTAATAGGCGAGCATCGCCGCGGCCAGAACGGGGACGACGCAGGCAGCAGCCCGCAGGGGAAGGAAGTCCTTTTTGCGGGCCGGCCTGGCAAAAAACGCCAGAAGAAGGTTGGCGGCTCCGATTAGAGCGACAATCACGCATACCCCGGTGACAAATCTCGGATTTCCCCTGGAAAAATGGGGAGCGAGAAATTCGATAAATGCGAGAGGAAGGAATAACAAAAGCGAGAAAAGCCATAAGGCAACGCGAAGAAGCCAGCGAGGAATCTTTGGGACGGCGGTGAGGGAATTGGCGAGGATCAAGACCAGCGCGGGGAGTGCCGGAAGAATATAGCCCGGAAGTTTAGAGCGGGATAAGGAAAAAAAGAGCAAGCAGAATCCCGCCCAACAGGTTAGATACCACGTTGATTCTCGCGCGAAATGCGTGCGAAACAGACGGATCGCTCCATGCACGGAGGACCAGAGAAAGACCACGGTCCAGGGCAGGAGCGCCACCAGGACGACCGGCAGATAAAACCAAAAGGGCTGGACGTGATGGAATTCGGGCGTCAGGTAGCGTTTGAAATTGTGCTCGATGATGAAGACACGCAGGAAGTCCGGGTTGCGCCGAGCGCACAGAGCATACCAGGGCAGGGCGGTGGCGCATAAAGCGGCAATCGCAGCGGGATGTAGGAGCCGAAGCGCGTCGTGCCGGCGGTTGGTGACCCACGCCCAGAACCACACCGCGCCGCCAGAGAGTAGAACGGCTGCCGGGCCTTTGGCCAGAACGGCGAGCCCCAGAAAAAAGCCGAAGGAAATTAACGCGAGCCACGGCGTGCGCGGCGGGATGGGCGTGTTTTCGTTGCGCGTCAGCCCGAGGACCGTAGCCGCGCAAACCATGGCGATGGTGAGCATGCCGCTGAAAGGCATGTCGGTTGCCGCGGCACGCGAAAAGCCGACCATGCCGACGGTCGTGGGCAACAAGAGCAGCAGCCACTGCGCAGCCTCTACACCGTAAAGACGCAACGCGAGCCAGGCCATCGCGAGAGTTGCCAGCAGCGCGGAAATTGCGCTTGGCAACCGTGCGGTGGTTTCGCTCACGCCAAACCATTTGAAGGAAAGCCCCGCGCCCCAGTAGTAAAGCGGCGGCTTCTCGAACCATGGCCGCCCGTAAAGCCTCGGCGTGACCCAGTCCTGCGTCTCCACCATGGCCCTGGCGATCCAGGCGTAGCGCGGCTCGTCCGGGCCGATGAGTCCTAGCACGCCCAGATGACTGAAGTAGCATACATAAAAGATGATGCACAGCACCGCGCTCCACGCAATCAGGGCGCCTCTGGTCATGCCGGCATTCTCGGGTGTAGGCGTGCTTGGTTTCTTCACGGAAGGTTGAGTCTAACATTGAAAGACTTTCTTCCAGCGCGGGACCTCTTGCATACTGTCGCCCAATGGTTCTCATGTTCCATTTGGTTTGGCAATGAGGGCGTGGCTCGAATACGGGGCCGTGTGGTTGATCGTCAAGGGATTGGGCCTCTTACCCAGACCGGTGGCGCGTCCGATTGCCTCGGCTCTCGCGCGATTTATTTACGTTCTTTTGCCAAGACTGCAGAAGACCGCAGAAACCAATTTGCTCCTCGCTTTCCCGGATTGGACGGACGCGCAGCGACAATCCGTAATCGGCGGGATGCTGCGCAATCTCGGTTGGATGGCTGTTGAATTCGCGCGCTTCCCTAAATACACCAGGCAAAATATCGACCAGGTCATCGTTCTGGACGGACATGAAAATTTCCTTGAAGGCCAGCGCCGCGGAAACGGCGTGCTGTACTTGACCGGACACATCGGTGCGTGGGAGCTTTCTTCCTTCGCGCATGCCCTCTACGGCTTTCCGCTCCATTACATGGCGCGGCCGATCGAAAACCGCCTGATCGACGCGCTAGTCAATGCGTATCGCTGCCGGTCGGGGAACCGGCCAATCTTCAAGAATGAATCGGCGCGCGTTACGCTCAAGGTTTTGAAAGACGCCGGGACCATTGGCATTCTTGCGGACCAGAACACCATGCCGTCGGAAGCCGTCTTCGTGGACTTTTTTGGAAAGGCGGCCAGCACCACCACGGGGATCGCGCGCCTCGCGCTGCACACCGGCGCGGCCATTGTGCCCGGCTACGCCGTCTGGGACGAGCAAATCGGCAAGTACCGGCTCCGCTTCGAGCGTCCCGTGGAGTTGACCCGAACGGGCGACGCGGAACGCGATATTCTCGAAAACACGCAGAAGTTTACAAAAGTGCTCGAAGAGGTCATTCGAAAATATCCGGACCAGTGGGTTTGGGTCCACGGCCGATGGAACACACGCCCCAACCGGGAGCCGTCCGTATATGATTTTTCGTGAGGCGGAACATGAGACGAACTGCGAGAGAATTGGCGGATGCACTTGACACCACACTGGAAGGCGACGGCGCCCTGGAAATCGCGGGCGTGGCGGCGCCCGAGCGAGCGGCCGCGCGCGATTTGATTTACGTTGACTCCGCGAAGCACGCCGAGCGGGCCGCGGCTTCGGCCGCCCTTTGCGTGATTGCCTGCGAGGGCCTCCCATTGTCAGGCAAAACTGTGTTGCGGACTGCAAATCCGAAGGTGACATTTTCCAAGGCTGCAACGCTGCTCCTAGATCGCCCGCCGATTGCCTCGGGAATTCATCCGACCGCGGCCGTCGCACCGCTGGCCCGGGTTGCCGAAAGTGCCAGCATCGGGCCATACGCGGTGATCGGAGAGGACGCGCACGTGGGCGAAGAAACGCAGATAGGCGCTCACTCCGTGATTGGGCCTGGCTGTTGGGTTGGCGAAAACTGCCGCATTCATCCTAGGGTGACGGTGTATCACCACGTACGCATAGGCCACCGCGTGGAAATTCATTCCGGCGCCGTGATTGGCGCCGACGGTTTTGGCTACGCTTTCTCAGAAGGGCGGCAGTGGAAGTTCCCGCAAGTTGGCATTGTGGAGATTGGCGACGACGTTGAGATTGGCGCAAACACCACGATTGACCGCGGTTCGCTCGATGATACGCGCATTGCGGAAGGCGTGAAGCTCGACAACCTGGTGCACATTGGCCACAACTGCCAGATTGGCGCGCACACCGTGGTGGCCGCGCAGGTGGGATTCTCCGGTTCGTGTATCGTCGGCAAGAATGTGGTCATTGGAGGGCAAGCCGGATTCGGCGAGCGCTGCGAACTGGAAGACGGGGCGGTGATTGGAGGACAATCGGGAGTGCTGGGCGGGAAGACGATTCGCGGCGGGCAAACGGTTTGGGGTACACCGGCACGGTCGCTCGAAAAGTTCAAAGAGCAATACGCCTTCTTCGGCCGTCTACCCGAACTGGCCGCGCGCATCAAAAAACTTGAGGCTCAACGTGGCAGCAAATGAAAAAAGTGCTTCGCCTCGCTGGCGTGTCGTTGTCGTTGGCGGGCACACGCGCAGCATTGGGAAAACGCAGCTCGTCTGCGACGTGATTGCCGCCTTTCCCGAGGCGAGCTGGATCGCTGGAAAAATCACGCAATATGGTCACGGCGTCTGCGCGCAAAACGGGGCGAATTGCGACTGCGCACCAACCGAGCACGCGTGCGCTCTGGACTGGGAAACACACTCCGATACCGGCACAGACAGTGCACGTTTTCTCGCTGCCGGCGCACGCCGCTCGTTTTGGCTTCGCACCAAGCAAGGTTTCCTGGCCGAAGGTCTTCCGCTATTGCGTACCGCGCTCCGACAAATCGGCGGGGAGGGGAGTGCTGAAACGATTCCGTTGATTGTAGAAAGCAATTCCTTGCTGCAATTCGTGAAGCCCAGCCTGTACCTTGCCGTTGTCGATCCGGCCAAAGAGGATTTCAAGGATTCCGCTCGGGTGGCTCTGGACCGCGCCGATGCCCTGATCCTTCGCGGCTCCCCTGATAGCTTTCCCGCTGCGTCTCCCGCATGGACACAACTCCCATCGCGGCTGCTCCGTGAGAAACCTTCGTTCTCGCAGCAAGAGGGCGAGCCTCTCCCACAACCATTGCGGGTTTTGGTTCAGCGAGTACTGGAATCTCCAGGGACGGCTTCCATTTGAGAAGGCATCATTTATCGGCAGGCATCTTATCCGTTGACCCTTGGCATCTGGACAGCGATAATCGAACAAGTACCCGTATTGCTGGAACTCTTTCGGCGTGTCGTGTTCCATTGCAAGTAACCGGGATCACGAGAGTTAAGTGCTGAAGGCTCTCTAGGAAGTTGATCGGACGGGTCAGCCCGGGCCCACTCCAATTCGTCAAGCTCGAGTGCTCTGGGGGAGCATTTTATGGCCTCATTTGCCCGCATAGGAGAGCAACCTATTGCCGCGCCGGCGGCGGTCCCGTGGCAAGAGCAAAACTGGGCTGAGCGGCTTGAAAAGTCCATCGAGCGTGGTGCCAACCACCTTCTTTCTCTTCAGGCGGAACAGGGCTACTGGCAGGGCGAACTCGAAGCCGATTCCACCCTGGAATCGGATTACATCTATTATCTCCACGTTCTTGGAAAGGCCGATCCGGAGCGCATCGCCAAGCTGGCCACCTACGTCCGGCAGCGCCAATTGCCCGACGGCGGCTGGAACATCTATCCCGGGGGGCCGTCCGAGCTCAATGCCACGTGCAAGGCTTACTTTGCCCTGAAATTGGCGGGCGATTCGCCTTATGCGCCGAACCTGGTGCGCGCGCGGGAAATCGTGCATCGCTTGGGCGGTCTCGAGCATTCCAATTCCTACGTTCGTTTTTACCTGGCGCTGGTCGGCGCGGTTAGCTGGGATCTTGTCCCTTCGATTCCCCCTGAGCTGATGCTCATTCCGAGTTGGTTCATCTTTAACATTTACGAGATGTCTTCGTGGACCCGCGGCATCGTGATCCCCATGGCGATCTTGTCGACCTTGCGCCCCGACTGGAAGCTGCCGGAGCGCGCCCACGTCGATGAGCTGTTCAAGGATCCCGAGCGCAAGACGGCTGCTTTGGACTGGAGCGACCAGATCCTATCGTGGAAAAACGTGTTCCTGGCTGTGGACCGTGGTCTAAAACTGTACGAGAAGTCGCCGTGGAAGCCGTTCCGCCAGCGGGCGCTGCGAGAGGCGAAGTCGTGGATGCTCGAGCATATCGAACGCACCGACGGCCTTGCCGCCATCTATCCCGCAATGATGAACTCGATTTTTGCGCTGATGGCTTTCGGCCACGGTCCGGACGACCCCCTCACTTTGCGCGAAATCAAGGAGTTTTCACGCTTTGAAGTCGAGGAACAAGACACCATTCGCATGCAGCCGTGCGTCTCTCCGGTGTGGGATACCTGCATCGCTATGGTTGCTCTGGAGGAAGCAGGCTTGCCTGCGGACCACCCCGCCTTGGTCAAGGCCGCGGAATGGCTACTCTCCAAACAGGTGCTCGGACCCGGTGATTGGCAAGTCAAAAACAAGGACGCCGAGCCCGGGGGATGGGCCTTTGAATTTCGCAACGACTTCTACCCCGACGTGGACGACACCGCGTTCGTACTGATGGCGCTTCAGCGTGTGAAGTATCCCGATCCCCCGCGCATGGAAGCCGCCATGGGCCGCGGCATCCAGTGGCTTCTCAGCATGCAGAATCGCGACGGCGGCTGGGGCGCCTTTGACCGCGACAACGACCGCAACTTTCTCTGCAACATTCCCTTTGCCGATCACAATGCCATGATCGACCCCTCGACCGCGGATGTCACCGCGCGGGTCGTTGAGTGTCTCGGCCGCTTCGGTTGGTCCGCGGGCCACCCGGTCATCGAGCGAGCCGTGGGTTTTCTCGTGAAGGATCAATGCAAAGATGGCTCTTGGTTCGGCCGGTGGGGCGTGAATTACATATACGGAACGAGCGGCGTGCTGCGCGCCCTCGAAACTGTTTCCCTTGTCACTCGCGAATTCTGCCAGCGCGCCGTTCACTGGCTTCGCAGCGTCCAGAGAGTGGATGGCAGTTTTGGCGAATCGCTCCTCAGTTACGATGTGCCTTCCGCAAAGGGTCAGGGGACAAGCACCGCTTCGCAGACCGCCTGGGGTCTCATAGGCCTGCTTGCTGGTGCGGGAACGGAAGACTCCGCGGTCAGAAAAGCCGTGGCTTACTTGGTCCATGGCCAGCAAGCCGATGGCTCCTGGAGCGAGCCGGAATTCACCGGCACCGGTTTTCCTGGGGTGTTTTACCTGAAATATCATCTTTACCGGAATTCGTTTCCGATCTACGCGCTCTCGCGCTACTCCAATCAGGCGCGCAAAGCGGAGGAGTACGCTTCAGTGAAATTCCAGCCCGGTGAATTCCGGGGGCGCAGCGGGATCTAACCGGCATGATGCGCTTACCAGCGCGGCTCACCGCAAAATTGGCAAGGGTCCGAATCGCCGAGATCTTTGGTTACGCGCGGGAAGGCTCGCTGCTTCATTGTGTGGACCCCGCTGCAGTTCTTCACCCCGGTTCGGACCCGCCCGTTTCGCGCGAGAAAATGCAGGAACTCATCACAAATCGGGCACCGGTCGTTTGGATTGGAGGTCGCGAACCATTGCAGCACCGAGGAGTAGGCCATTTTGTTCGCGCCGTCGCGCGGGGTGGTCGCTTCGTTTTTCTCGAAACCGATGGGACCTTCCTCCGTCGTCGCATCCACGAATTTCAGCCGGCGCCGCGACTATTTTTGACCGTGCGTCTCAACTCGTCAGAAGATTCTGGATCCGCGCTTGCGGTCGAAGGGCTTCGGGCAGCGAGACTCTCCGGCTTTTTTACGGTCATCCATTCCACCGTTCACGAAGAAGCGGACCTCGCGCGGTTGCCTTCTCTCCGCGCATTCCTGTTGGAAAGCGATGTGGACGGCTGGCTGATTACCGCCGGATCCGCCGAGGAAGCCGTGCGGTGCAACGCTGCCGAGGCGCGCCGCCTGATTCCCAGCAATTTCTGGCGTCAGTTTTCGGAGGACGTCGAAGAGGCGCTGCTGACGGACAGGGTACTGATGGATGCTCGCGTTTCCTTCGCCGAAAAGCCGCAGGCGGAAGGGCGTGAAGAAGGCGTAGGAATTGCATGACCACCCTGGTCACGGGCGCTTGCGGCTTCCTGGGAAGCCATGTGGCGCGTCAATTGGTGGCTCAAGGGGAAGACGTGCGGGTGATGATGCGCCCGTCGAGCACCAATCGCGCCATCGCCGACCTTTCGCTCGAATACGTGACCGGCGATTTGCGCGACCCGGCTTCGGTGGCGCGCGCCACCCAGGGGGCCAAGCGCGTGTTCCACGTTGCCGCCGATTATCGCTTGTGGGCCAGGCGCAAGCAGGATATTTACGACTCCAACGTCGCGGGCACAAAGAATCTTCTCGAAGCGGCCGCCCGTGCCGGGATCGAGCAGTTCATCTACACCGGCACCGTCGCCACAATCGCCGTTGACCGTCCGCAGCATCCCAACGAATTTACCGACGCCCGACTCGACGAAATGATCGGCCACTACAAGCGCTCCAAGTGGATGGCGGAACAGGAGGCTTCGAAAGCCGCGAAAGCAGGCTTGCCGGTCATCGTGGTTATGCCGACTACGCCCGTCGGCCCGTGGGATTGGAAGCCCACGCCGACGGGCAAGATCATTCTGGACTTTCTGAATGGGAAAATGCCCGGGTATGTCGAGACGGGCTTGAATTTCGTTGGTGTCGAGGAATGCGCTGCCGGTCATTTGCTTGCCGCCGAAAAGGGCAAGGTTGGCGAGCGGTATCTCCTGGGCGGCGAGAATCTCACGCTGAAGCAGCTGCTCGATGCGCTTTCCCGGATTACCGGTCTGCCCGCGCCGAAGCTGAAAATTCCCCACGGCTTGGCGTTGGGTGTAGCCTACGCCAATACCGTGCTCTCGCGGCTGATCGGCCGGGAGCCGGGCATTCCGGTCGAAGGCGTGAAGATCGCGCGGCACATGATGTTTGTGGACTGCTCACGCGCGCAACGCGAATTGGGTTTCCAGGCGGGTCCAGTGGCTGCCGCCCTGGAGCGTGCCGTCCGGTGGTACGCTGCCAACGGCTATATCGACAAGGGCCGCGCGAGGAAGATGGCACGCTCCCGCGCGGCATAGAGGCAATTTTGTGGGGTGCAGCATGCTGCGCCCAACTGGTCAATGCTTTGGCCTATGCGCATCCTGCTAACCTTCGCCGTTGCCGCCGAATTCGCCCCTTGGCGCAAGCGGAGAGGCTTCGAAAAAATTGCCAAAGGCAAAGCACAGTTCTTTCGAGCGCGGATAGGCGACAGTGAAGTGAACGTGCTATTGACCGGCGTCGGCGGGAAGAATGCCTGGTTGGAAGCAACGAAAGCTATTTGGGGTGGTGAAGTGGATATTTGCATTTCCAGCGGATTGGCCGGTGCGCTTCGTCCGGAGTATCACCTCGGGGACGTTCTTGCCGCAAAGGCGGTTCACGCTGCTGGCCGGAAGCAGGTTGTTGTTGCTGATCGACAGTTGGTTCGCCTGGCGGAAGAGCATGGCGCGCGCGCGGTCGATTCGTTTTACAGTGCCGACCATGTGATTGGCCTGGCGTCGGAGAAGAGAGAACTTGCCCGCCTGGCTGACGCCGTGGAAATGGAGAGCCGGGAAGTGTTATACGAAGTGGCTGCTTTCGGGGCGAGAGGGGTTGCCATTCGTGGGATCAGCGATCGAGCCGACCAGAACCTGCCGCTCGACTTCAATAGAGTTGTGACTTCTACGGGGGAGGTGAGCATCCCCCGCGTTTTAGGCGAGATGGTACGTCACCCCTCGTCCACCGCTGCCCTGATAAGGTTTGGAAATCAAAGCCGAGTGGCGGCGGAAAAACTGGCTGCGTTCCTGGACCGTTATGTCGAGGCCGTCGCATCATCGATGAGCACCATCATCGGAGCGGTAGCCCGATGAGTCGCAGCGGCACAACACTAGAGGCCGCCGGCTCTCTCCGCCCTATCCCCAAGACCATGCGGGCGGGCGTTTTCCGCGAAAAGGGCATCGTTCGCGTCGAAGAAGTCCCGGTCCCCGAAGTCAGTGATGGCGAAGTGCTCATCAAAGTGGCCGCCTGCGGGGTCTGCGGCACGGATATCAAGAAGATTTTTCATCGCTATATCGAGCCGCCGCAAATCCTGGGTCACGAGCTTGCAGGCACGGTGGTTGCCCTGGGCCGTGGCGTCCGCAAATGGAAACCCGGCGATCGCGTGATGAGTTTTCATCACATTCCTTGTGGCCAGTGCTTTTACTGCGAGCGTCGCCTCTTTTCTCAATGCCAGCAGTACAAGACAACTGGCCTGACCGCTGGTTTTACTCCCAACGGCGGCGGCTTCGCCGAATATGTAAAAGCCATGCCCTGGGTGGCCGAGCGCGGCATCGTGGCGCTTCCCGATAACGTCAGTTTCGAAGAAGCCACGTTCATCGAGCCCATCAACACGATTCTGAAGGCCGTTCAGAAGGCCCGCGTAGCGGCAGGGGACACCGTACTGGTCATCGGCTGCGGTCCCATCGGCTTGCAGCTCCTCATGGTCGCCAGGCTCGCCGGGCCCAGTCTCTATACCAGTGACCCCATGGCGGTCCGCCGGGCCAAGAGCCTTACGTTAGGCGCGATTGAGTCGTTTGACCCCAGTGGTGGTAAGCTGGTGGTGGAGATGAGGGCCCGCACTGGCGGCCGGGGGGCTGATGCCGTTCTGGTGGCGGTAGCGCATCCCGCGGTGGTCGTGGAGGCGCTGGCAGCGGCGAGGCCTGGTGGTCGAGTCCTGTTGTTTGCCGCAAACGATCCCGTCACGCGGATCGAGTTTCCCGCAGCGGCTGTGGGGATAGACGAAAAAGAAATTCTGGGCAGCTATAGCGCTGCGGTGGACATCCAGGAGGTGGCGGCGGGCTTGGTGCTCCGCAAGAAGCTTCCGGTGATGGATATTGTGACGCACCGCTTTCCCCTGGATCGCATTCAAGAAGCTTTGGAGCTGGCGGCCCGGCCCACGGCAGAATCGCTAAAGGTTTTGATCACACACGGATGAAGACCACGATCAAGAAAACAGAAACGGACGAGGAATTGAAAGCTGCCGTCGCACGCGTCGCGGTGCCATCCAAAATGACTGCGGCGGTTCTGTATGGCAGCGAGGATCTTCGCATCGAAATGATCGACGTGCCTTCGCTGGCCGCCGATGAAGTGCTTCTTCGCGTGCGCCTCGCGCTCACCGACGGCACGGACCTCAAGGTTTGGAAGCGCGGCTACCATGCTCGCATGATTCAGCCGCCAGCGGTTTTTGGCCACGAACTGGTGGGCGACATCGTGGCGGTCGGAAAGCGCGTCGATCCACGCTGGCGCCTCGGCATGCGCGTCGTGGCGGCGAATTCCGCGCCGTGCCTGCGTTGTTACCATTGCCGCCGCGGCCAGGAAAATCTTTGCGACGATTTGCTCTTTAACAACGGCGCTTATGCCGAGTACATGCGCATTCCCGGCCGCATCGCCGTGGAAAACATGCTGGAAGTGCCGCACTCTGTGGATGACCAGAGCGCGGCGCTTGCCGAGCCGCTTGCCTGTGTTCTGCGCGGCATTCACGAAATGGAGGTGCGGACCGGCGACATTGTGGCCGTGATCGGCTGCGGCCCGATTGGATTGAAATTCATCCGCATGCTTTCTCGCCGTGGCGCTCGTGTCATCGCTCTTGCCCGGCGCGACGCCCCTCTCGATGTGGCCAAGCGTCTCGGCGCGGTCGCTACCATCAACGTGAACGAGGTTGACGATGTTGTTGCCGCGGTGAGAGCTCTCACGGGCGATCAGCGCGGACCGGATTCCGTCGTCGAAGCCGCGGGCAATCCTGCCACTTGGCGCATGGCGCTGGCCATCGTGCGCCGTGGAGGCATTGTGAACTTCTTCAGCGGCCTGCCTTCGGGCACTCATGTGGAGATCGAGCCTGCCGCGATCCACTACTCCGAGATCAAGCTGATCTCCACGTTCCACCACACGCCGCGATTCTTCCGCGAGGCGCTGGAAGCGATCCGTCGCGGAGACATTTCCGCGCACGATTTTGTCACCGAAGAGATTCGTCTGGCGGACTTGCCGCAGGCCTTTGAGCGCATGAAGTCCCGCAGCGGCGAGATCAAGCTTGCCGTCCGGCCGTAGCTTGCAGGTGCGTAGCACACCCGCCCGTCATTCCGAGCGTGGCAAGGAACCTCTCTTCTGATGCTTCTTCCCGGCGAACTCGATCTCATGCAGCGCGCGCCTCAGCCTGGCTGCCCGCTTGCCGAGGCACAGGAATACACCCACTGGCTCGCTACGCATCATTACGAGAACTTTAACGTCGTCTCCTGGCTTCTTCCCAAGACGCTCCATCAGCATTTCTACAATGTCTATGCCTATTGCCGCTGGGCCGACGATCTTGGCGATGAGGTTTCCGACCCCCTGCGCGCGCTGCAACTCCTCGACTGGTGGGAGCGCGAGCTCGAGGCCTGCTACGAGGGCAACCCGTCTCACGCTGTTTTTGTCGCGCTACGCCAGACCATTCTCGCCAAGGACATCCCCAAGCAGCCCTTCGCCGATTTGCTAAAGGCCTTTCGACAGGATCAGACGACCAAGCGCTACGCCGACTGGAACGCCGTTCTCGGCTACTGCGTTTATTCCGCCAACCCTGTCGGGCGGTTGGTCCTTTATCTTTGCGGCTATCGTGACGAGCATCGCCAGCACCTTTCCGACGCGACCTGCACCGCTTTGCAACTTGCAAATTTCTGGCAAGACGTTTCGCGCGACCTTGAAATAGGCCGCATCTACATTCCGCTCGACGTTGCTCGAAGCCAGGGTCTTAGCGAGAAGGATATCGTTGAGCGCCGCTTTGACGAGCGCTACGTCGGCCTGATGCAGGATCTCCTCGGCCGCACACGCACCTTGTTTGCCAAGGGAAGGCCGCTCGCGAAAATGATCGACAGACGTCTCAGCGTTGATGTGGAAATGTTCAGCCGTGGCGGCCTCGCCGTTCTCGACGCCATCGAATCGATCGGCTACGACACGCTGCATAAGCGCCCGGCCATCGGCAGACTTAGGCAGGCTGGCCTTCTTGGTCGAACGCTGGTCAAGCAGCTAATCGGCCGTAGCGCCGGCGTAAGGCATAAAGAGGCTGCCACGTCGGTCGCGGTCATCGAAAAACAATCAGAAACATCCCAACCTGCCCGGGCCGTTGCCAGCTCCTACGAGCACTGCCATCGCATTGCCCGCGCCTCGCACAGCAACTTCTATTACGCCTTCTTCTTGCTGCCCAAGCCCAAGCGCGACGCCCTCGCTGCGCTCTACGCCTTCATGCGTCTCATCGACGACGTTTCCGACGAAGCCCAGGACCTCGCCGCCAAGCAGCGCGGACTCGCCCGTTGGCGCACGGCCCTCGATCAAGCCATCACCGGTGAGGAACAGGTTTTCGACGGAAATGCCGCCATGGCTTCACCGGCGACCGCTCTCAGCGGGGCGGCAGAGGTTCTGCCCGCTTTGGTCGATACCATGCGCCGCTACAACATGCCCACCCGTTATCTTCACGACCTCATCAGCGGCGCCGAGATGGACCTCACCATCCGCTGCTATCCCACGTTCGAAAGGTTGCGCGAGTACTGCTATCGCGTCGCCGGAACCGTCGGCCTGACCTGCACTCACGTGTTCGGTTTCACCGAGGCGCGTGCCCTTGACCTCGCCGAGAAACTCGGCCTTGCCTTCCAGCTCACGAACATCATCCGGGACATCCACGAGGACTACAAGCTCGGCCGCGTGTATCTTCCCGCAGAAGATCTTGCGCGGTACGGCGTTTCGCCGGAAGATTTTGGCCGCGAAGAGGCGACGCTGGGCATTCACGAGTTGCTTCGCTTCGAATCCGACCGTGCATGGCAGCTTTACGAGGAAGGTTCAGCCTTGCTCGGCTTGATTGAGCCGGACAGCCGTAGCGCCCTGTGGCTCCTGGTGCATACCTACAGCGCTTTGCTCGGGCGTATCGAAGGGCTGGACTTCGCCGTCTTTGGCGGAAAGATCCACCTCTCCAAAGCGCAAAAAATGGTATTCATGGCCAAGGCCCGTTTCGGCCACCACACGGAAGAGAACATCCTTGAAAAACGTGATCGTGATCGGCGGCGGGCTAGCGGGGCTGGCAGCCGGCGTAGCGCTGGCTGATTCGGGCTGGCGCGTTCGTTTATTCGAGCAACGCCCGTTCCTCGGCGGCCGCGCAACTTCCTATGTGCTGCCCGACGGCGAGCACGTTGACAATTGCCAGCACGTCACCCTTGGCTGTTGTACGAATCTTGAGGATTTTTACCGGCGCGTCGGGGCCTCAGGAAAAATCAGATTTTTCGACCGGCTCCTTTTTCTCGATCCTCAGGGGCGGCGCGGCGAAATGAAAGCGGGCGCGCTTCTCGCCCCGTTTCATTTCACCGGGTCCTTTGCCTCATTTGCGCCGCTTACGCCGGCCGACAAGCTGTCGATCGCCCGCGCCATGCTCCACATCATCCGGCACGCCGGCAGTCCCCCGGGGCTTCGCGAAACAGGCGGCATCTCCATGCTCGAATGGCTCCGCCGCCGCGGCCAGACGAAAGGTGCCATCAATCGCTTTTGGCGTGTTGTCCTGGTTAGTGCGCTCAATGAAGAACTCGAACGCGCCGACGCCTGTTTTGGCGTGGACGTCTTTTGGAAAGCATTTCTTTCCGGCAGCACGGGTTATCGCATGGGCGTGCCCGCTGTCCCACTCTCGAATCTTTACGATGGTTGCAAAGCCGAAATCGAACGCCGCGGCGGGGAAGTGGTTTTGCGCTCGCCGGTACGCGGACTGAAGCTGGAGAGCGGCCAGCTTGCCGCCGTGCGCTTCGATGAAAACCGCGAGGAGTCGGCGGACGCTTATATTTTCGCGATCCCACACACCGCTCTTGCCGAGCTCCTTCCGGAAAGCCTGAAGCGGTCGGACCCGTCCCTCACTCACCTCGACAAAATCAAAACCTCGCCCATCACCGGCGTTCACTTCTGGTTTGACCGCCCGGTGATGGCCGAGCCCTTCGTGACGCTCCTTGAAACGACAACGCAGTGGATCTTCAACAAGACCGCGCTGTACGGGAGTAGCGCCGGCGAACAGAATGGGGCAACAAACTCCGCTCAAGGTACGCAATATCTCCAACTCGTCATCAGCGCTTCTTATGAGTTACTCCAGAAATCCCGCCAGGAAATCATTGAGCTCTGCCACGCGGAAGTTCGCAATGCTCTGCCCAAAACTCGCGACGCCCGATTGCTCAAGGCTACCGTCATCAAAGAAGCGGCCGCCACTTTTTCGCCTGAACCTGGCGTAGATCGCTGGCGCCCTCGACAGGCAACTACGATTCCCGGCCTGCTCCTGGCGGGTGACTGGA
This sequence comes from Candidatus Acidiferrum sp., assembly GCA_036262755.1. Lineage (GTDB taxonomy): Bacteria > Acidobacteriota > Terriglobia > Acidiferrales > UBA7541 > Acidiferrum. Next base: position 13,512 of record DATAIH010000041.1, on the reverse strand, counting down.
CGCAAACCGGCTGGCCTGCCACCATGGAAGGGGCCGTCCGCAGCGGCTACATCGCCGCCGAAGCCCTGGTTCGCGCCGACGGCACTCCCAAGGCTTTTCTCCAGCCCGATCTCGCCCCGGAAGGCTTCATCCAAATGTGGCTCGGCAAGCGACCTGCCTCTCACTCGAATTTATAAGACCTGCCTTATTTGGCGGGCTTGCGCCGTTTTCGCTGATCTCCGGTTCTGCTCTCTGATCTCCTGCTGCCATTGGACTTTCTGTAATGCTCCACGCTCTCAAACCATCCAATCTTCCTCTCCCTGCGCGTCAATTCCTCTCCCACCGCGTCTAATCTTTGGTACTCTGCGGCGTGCGATGCAATGGAACTCTCGTACGCCTGCCGAGAGGTCCAGAAATCCAAGGTAAGAAAGATTGCGGGATGCGCCGGATCGTGCAATAATCGAGTCTCCTGGTAGTTCGCATCATTCCGGAACAATGTTGCCCAGTCCCCACCGGGGCCATAGACTTTCTGGAACCGTTTTTGACAACCCGGCTTGACTTCGAACTCCCAGAGGGCTACAAACATAGAGGTCCCATCTCCTGCTCTCGGACGTACGTCACTCTGCAACGCGAATTCATGTAGGGATAGCGCAGTCCGGCCGAGTGTAGCAATCCGAGTGGATACAAGCCAAGTTGGCACACGATTGCCTTGAAGTTTAGTTGTAGCCGTTGCAGTCCGTCAGGGCTGGCGGGGAGGCGCTAGTGGATCGCAAGTATAGTCATCGCGGTTACCGCGATTCTGAGAAAGGTGAGAAGCGCGAGCGCTCTCACGAAAAGAAGCCGCCTGCTGGTGGTCCGCGCGGCGCCGATCAATTCGGCCCTCGCACTCCCCGCATGGTCGGAACCGTCACCCGAGCGCGCTGCTCGAATTGCGGCGCCGTCCTGGCCCCCGGTTTCGACCCCAACGGCAAATGTCCCAAGTGCCAGTTCGAATTGCATTGCTGCAAGCAGTGCCGCTTCTTCGATACCGGCGCGCAGTTCGAGTGCACGCAGCCCATTCGCGCGCGCATCTCTCCCAAGGACGCCCGCAACAACTGCACGTTCTACGAGTTTCGCATGACCGTTGAGAAAGACACCGCGCCCACTTCTTACGCGCAAACTACAAGCTCTGTTGCACCGACGCCCCCGCGCTCGAACGACGCCCGCCAGGCCTTCGAAGATCTGTTCAAGAAGTAGCGCCTCCGGCGGTAGGACACTTCCACCTGGAAGCGGTTCGAGAGCAGCGCGGGTGCATCTGCTTGCTGGGAGCCGGAGTCCTCTGCAAATTCGCTTCTTCTACAGAAAGCCAAGCACGGAAAACCGACCACATTTGATATGCTCGTGCCGTCAGGACTCATGCCGTGAAGTACTCTCGCCGCACGTTTCTCGAGGCCGGTCTCGCCGTGCCCGCGGTACTGCGTTCCGCTCCCGAGCTGGCCGCCGCGCGCTCGGCGCCCGGGTCTTCGCAAGACTCCTCCTTCGACCCATGGGTTGAGATCCACGGCGAAAACCTTCGCCACAATGTCGCCGAAATCTCCCGCCGCGTTTCCGGCCGCCCCATCCTAGCGGTGATCAAAAACAACGGCTACGGCATGGGCGTTGTCAACATCGCGCAACTTCTCGAACCGCAGCCAGAAATCTTCGGCTTCGCCGTCGTCAAACTTCACGAAGCCTTCTCCCTTCGCGACGCCGGCATTCACAAGCCCATCTTGCTCCTCGGCCCGTTCGACGAGCAAAATCTCGCGGACGCCGTCGGCCGCAACATCCTCCCTATGGTTTACACTGCGCTTGGTCCGGCTTTCGACAAAATCGCCGCCAAAAGACAGAAGCCGGTTTCGCTGCACATCTGCGTGGACACCGGGATTGGCCGCGTCGGCGTGCCCTACCACCAAGCCACCGGGCTCGTGCGCGACCTCGCCAGCCGCAGCTCCGTGCACATCGAAGGCACCATGATGACCTTCACCGAAGATCCCGACTTCGACAAAGAGCAGCTCCGCCGCTTCAACGAAACCTGCACGGCTCTTGAAAAAGAAGGTGTTGGCCTTGGCAGAAAACACGCCGCCTCAAGCTTCCCCCTCTTCCAACATCGCGATGCTTTCTTCGACATGGTTCGGCCGGGCATGGCCATCTACGGCATCTATTCCGAAAACGAATTTCGGCACATGGGCATTATGGACCTTCGTCCCGCTATAAGCCTCAAGGCCCGCGTTATTTACGCGAAAAAACTGCGCAAGGGCGACAGCGCCGGATACAACCGCGCCTACATGGCCAAGGACGATGTTTGGGTGGCCACTCTTCCCGTGGGTCACGCCGATGGCTGGCCTCGCGTCGCCGCGAAAGGAGCCAAGATTCGCATCAACGGCGACCTCTATCCCGTGATCGCTACGGTTTCGGCGAGTCACTCTATTATCGAGATCGGCGCCGAAGAAAAAGTCAAAATCGGCGACGTCGCGACTCTTTTCGACGCACAGTCCGGCTCGCGTCCGGAAGATGTTTCCGAAGCCTGCGGAGCTTCGGTCTACGACCTCACCATGCACCTCAATCCCTTGCTGCCCCGCCGCATCGTCTAACCTCGCTTTGAGATTTGAACACTCTTCTTAACTCTGTGACCTCTGTATTTGGAATTCGGCGCTCCCCTTTGCTCTAGCATGAGGGGTGAGTCCTTTGGCGAGGCTGCTCGACCGCTCGAGACGGTGCCGGCAACAAGGTCGTCCATGAAGTCCTCCAGAGGAAAAAAACGGTCGAATAACATGTGATCTTGGATGACGAAAGGGATTCAGGAATGCCGCTGAGCTGTGCGCGGCGTGGACGATTGAGTGGATCTCTCAATCTCGCTCCTGTTTATTTTGACAGTTCCAATCAATGCTCGAGGGGACTAGTCTTTGTTCGGCAGTGAAGCCGAAGGAGGTGGCCCTCCCCCGAGCTTGTTTCTCCTGAAAGCAGGCCGCCTCCTTCATCCTTAATAAGCCCCCGGCGTTCCGCCATTCCTTGTGCTCCGATGTGCCTCTGGAGCGAGCAACGTTCTCGGAGCTTTGCCGGCCGTGTTTGTGACGGCTCAGACCTTCTCGATTAGCTCTGCCAGTGTCTTGCCGTGCGCTTGGTTGTGCATGTGCTTGAGCGGGGCTTCCTAGGCTGCGTTCAGGCCCACGGCTGCATGCTCCGGCATGATAGCGAGCCCCCGGAGAGCGGGCTGCCGGTGCGCTTCTCTCGATTCATGCCAAAACTAACGCGCGTTCCAGGCTGCCGCCATCGGTGCTTGGCGTCGGTTCGCCTTCGCCGAACAGGTATTCGCGTGTGCCAGGATCCAGCCGTGGGTCCGAGCGTAGTGGTTTCCTTCCCGTCTTCCGGCGTTCACGTTTGCGTGTCATTGTAAGGTGCTCCGCGCTGCGCCTCTGATTGCGAAGCTCTTCCGTGGCTTGCGCCATGACCTCTTCGAATGGGTGATCAGGGGATTGCTGAAATCCCCGCCGTGGCTCGACCCATGCTTCGAGCGCGCTTGCTTACGCCTGGAAATCAGTTCACAATCCGGCTGCCCCTCTCGCGAACTCGAAGCGCGACGCGGGTGCTTTCGAATCCTCTCCAAGGAAGGCCGGCCATGCGACGCACCATTCCCGTCATGACGCTGATTCTTTGCACCTCGGTCTCTGCCCGCGCTCAATCGAAACCTCCCGTTCCTCCCTCCGATTACGGCCAATGGGAATCTCTTGTCACCTTCCGAGAATATGGCGGCCTTTCTCCCGACGGCAGATGGCTCGCTCACGGTATTAATCGTTCGAATCGCAACAACGAGCTGCGCGTCACCAGCATCGCCGACGGCACCATCAAAATCATCGCTTACGGTACGCAGCCAGCCTTCTCGTCCGACTCCCGATGGGTTGCTTATTCGATCGGAATTTCCGAATCGCAGGAAGAGAAACTGAAAAAAGACAAAAAGCCCGTCCCAAGGAAAGTCGGCCTGCTCCATCTCACCACCGGCGAGCTAACCACCGTGGACGGAATCGAGTCCTTCTCCTTCAGTCCCGACGGCGGATGGCTCGCAATGCGCCGCACTCCTCCGGAAAAAAAAGACTCGGACAAAAAAGATTCCGGTGACGCATCCGAAGACGATGTTCCCGCTGGCGCCACCGTGCTTCTCCGCCAGCTTTCCACCGGACACGATACTTCCTTCGGGAACGTTTCGGAATACGTCTGGCAAGATCTCCCGGAAACCGGCAGTCTCCTCGCCATGACCATCAACGCGGAAGACAAAACCGGCAACGGTGTCCAGATCTTCGATGTGCACGCCGGTTCGGTCCGCGTTCTGGACAGCTCAGCGGCTGTGTATTCCGGCCTGTCCTGGCGCAAGAAAAGCGCCGACCTCGCTGTTCTTCGCTCCAAATCGGACGATCATCGAGACGGCCCTACGCAGGTCGCGCTTGCCTGGACCAACCTCGGCCAAGCCCCCGAATCGGCTCATCGCTATGACCCTACCGCCGATGCACAATTTCCCGCCGGCAAGCGCACCGTTTCCTTCCACAAGCCAGAATGGGCTGTCGATGGTGGCGTCGTTTTCCTCGGCCTCGCCAAGTGGGAAGACAAGATCGGCGAGCCGGCAAAGCCAGCTGCTGCCGTCGCTGACGGCGCAAAGTCGACTGAAGCAACGAATACGTCCGATGCCGCTGCAAAAGACAGCGAGGCTGCTAAAAACAAGGACAAGGACGACGACGAGCCGCCGGCGGTCGCCGTCTGGAACTGGCGCGACGTTGAAGTCATGCCCAAACAAAAGCTCAGCGCAAAAAGCGACCGTCAAAAAAACATGCTCGCTGCCTGGCAGCTCGAGAAAAACTGTCTTGTTCCCCTGGGCAAGGACTTGAACGAGCGCGTCACTCCTCTCAAGCACCAATCCCTCGCCGTTTCCGCCGACTGGTCCGCGTACGCCATGGATCGTTCCATCGGCCGCCCGGCCGCTGACATTTCTCTCGTCGACCTTTCCACGGGCGCGCGAAGCAAAATTCAGGAGCATCTCAACGATGACTACTACCTCGAAGAGAGCCCCGGTGGGCGCTACCTCCTGTACTTTCACGATGACCACTATTGGACCGTCAACACCGCCACGCGCGCGGTCGTCAACATCACCAAAAACGTGCCAACCTCCTTCGTCAATCGCGAGTCCGACTGGACCATCAAACAGAAACCACCTTTCGGCGTTGCCGGTTGGACCAAAGATGACGCCACCGTCATTCTTTATGACAAATTTGATCTCTGGCAGGTCGCTCCGGACGGTTCGCACGCCGTGCGGCTCACCGACGGCTCGGCCGATCAAGTCCGCCATCGCTACGAAAAGCTTGATCCGGAACAGGAATGGATCGACACCAGCAAGCCCATCCACCTCAGCCTGTTCGGAATATGGTCGAAAAAATCCGGCTTTGCGCGTCTACGGCCTGGTGCCTCCGGCGGTCTCGCGGAGGAGCATCTTGTGCTGGTTGATAAAGGCCTTGACCATCTCGCGAAAGCGAAAGACGCTGACGTCTTCGAGTACGTCCAGCAAACTTTCGTCGAATCACCAAACGCCTTCGTTGCCGGCGCTAATCTCAAGGATGCGAAGGCCGTCACAAAAACGAATCCCTTCCAAAGCAATTACGCTTGGGGTCGCGAAGAACTTATCGAGTACAAGAACAGCCACGGCGAGCGCCTGCAAGGCGCGCTCTTTTATCCTGCCGGCTACGATCCCGCCAAGAAATACCCCATGATCGTTTACATGTACGAAAAGCTCTCCGACAGCCTTCACCGCTACAGCCCGCCTTCGGAGCGCAACTATTACAACGTGAGCGCGATGAACAGTCACGGATATTTCGTGCTCGAGCCGGACATCGTCTTCAAACCCCGAGATCCCGGCGTCTCCGTCGTCGATTGCGTCACTGCCGCCGCCAAACGCGTCATCCAGATGGGCGTTATTGACCCGAAGCGTGTCGGCATCATGGGTCATTCCTGGGGTGGCTTCGACACCACGTATCTATCCACGCACACGGCAAATTTCTTTGCGGCCGCGGTTGCCGGCGCGCCCATCACCGACTTGGTCAGCAATTACGGCAATCATCACTGGAGCTCCGGCATCGCCGAAACCGACCACATCGAAACAGGACAGCAGCGCATGGAAGTCCCTCTTTATGAAGATCTCCAGGCCTACATACGCAACTCAGCTGTTTTCGGCGTGGCTGGCATGACCACGCCGCTGCTTATCGAGGTGGGCGACAGCGACGGTACTGTGTTCTTCCACCAGGGCGTCGAACTCTACAACGTCGCGCGTCGCGCCAAAAAAGACGTTGTGCTCATCGAATATGCCGGCGAGGACCATGGCCTGCGCAAAAAAGCCAATCAAATCGATTACCAGCGCCGCATTTTTGAGTGGTTTGGCCACTACTTGAAGGACGAGCCGGCCGAAGCCTGGATAACCACCGGCGAGACCTACCTCGAACACGAAAGGGAACTGAAGAGACGCAGCGCCGCCAACGCCAAAAACTGAAAGCCGTCGCTACACGGGGGCCGTCAAGGATAGGGCTTCAGTCGTGCCGCCACGGTGCCTCTTTTTATTTGTGGCTGCCGGGCCTGGCTGGCCTAACCGTTCTGGTGTGACGGCAACCACCGTGGGTGCGGCAGCCTGGCGCCTCACTCCCCCGAAAAATCCAGCTTTGCGATCAGGTCTCCCGTTGTCAGCCCAACCGAAACCATAATCGTCCTCTGCGAATACCTTGCCCGATACCGGTAACTTCTCTGCTCGCCGCCGTCTGTCTTCTCCATCAATTCCAGGGCCTTCACCTCTCCCATTTCCTTCAGCGCCGGCCCCAACTCTTGGATCTCGTCCGGAAAAAGGTGCTTCCGCAGCTCTTCGGTGAACTGTTCCGGCCTGGCCTTCCCGTCGGCTATCTCCTGCAGCAGCCTTCTCACCATCTGCGTGACTTGCGGCTCTTTATCAGCGATCGGCTTCTCTTCCGCTGGTTTGAGCGCGGGATTATAAACGGCCGCTACTCCCGTCACGATCTTTTTCGGATTCGAGTGCCCCGAATCCAGATTGGTCAGCGCCACGACGGTCAGTCGGTCATCCACGTACCGCGCAATGTAGCAAGTAAACCCCTGCCATGCTCCGCCGTGCGCGATCACTCGGTGTCCATTCACGCTGTCGATTTCCCATGCGAACCCGTATTTCGCTTTGTTCGGCGTCCCATTGTTCAACTTCTCCACCGTCCACATCCGCTCCAGGCTTGCCTTCGGCAACAGTTTTTCCGTGTACAGCGCAGCATCCCACTTCTGCAAATCCTCCACCGTGAAATACAGCGCGCCGTCTGCGGTCGAATTCAGCGAAGGCGAAACCCATTCCTGGTTTTTCAATTCGCCCTTCACCAGCCGGTATCCCGCAGCCCGCCTTGGAATAATGTCTTCTTCGCTGATGATGCGCGTGCGTGTCATCCCCAGAGGCTTAAAGACCCGTTCTTGCAGGAAATCGCCGTAAAACTGCCCGGTCAGCCGGTGAATCAGGATGCCCAGCAGCACGTAGTTCGTATTCCTGTAAGCCCAGTCCTCGCCGGTCTTGAAATCCATCGGCATCTCGACGATTTTTTTGTACAGTTCGTCTTCCGTGTAGTCCAGCCGCATATAAAACGGCCCGCCCGCTTTCGTACGCGCTCCGGTTTCGTACTCGCTCAATCCCGAAGTGTGGCTCAACAGGTTGTGCACCTTGATGTCGTTCCATGTTGCGGGCGCATCCGGAAAGTATTTCTTGACGGGATCATCCAGTCCTACCTTGCCTTCCTCTACCAACATCATCACTGCCGTCGCGGTGAACTGTTTCCCGACGGACCCCGATTGAAAGATCGTGTCCGGTGTTACTGCGGCATTCCACTCCACATTTGCTAGGCCGTAGCCCTGTGCCTTTGTCAACTTTCCGTCACGGTACACTCCCAGCTCCACGCCGGGAATGCGCTGTCTCTCGAGCTCGCTTCGGACAAACGCATCCACCTTTTCATCGGCATCGTTTCCTGCCGGGAGCTTGTTCGCCGTTACGAGCGCTACGGCACCTAAAGCGAAAACCGCAACCGTCGAAATCTTTCGCATCATTGGGCCTCCAGGACCGGCCAAAGACAATCGGCGAACTGTGCGCACAATACCGACCTGCCGAGCGACGCCTGCGGCGCAATCTTCTTCGCCGACATGGCCAGTGCAAAGTGCCCCAGGAACATAGCCCCGCACTATGACCATCACTCTTCTTGCTGTCAACATCTGCCAACGCTCCGCAGGTAGCGTGGGTTGTCCTGCGGTTGTTCATTTTTTATGCGTTTCGTCGGACCGGGGGGAAAACACTGCTGGAAGCGCGCTTGCGACGCAGCAACGGCGGTGGTTCTTTCTGGAGCTGGACTTTAGTTAATCCGCAGGGAAAAAGCGGGGCGCTCGTTTTGCTCGGCAGGTTTTCCTTTCAGCGTGTCACGGATTTGCCGCAGCAACCCATCGCGCGAGAAGGGTTTTTGCAGGAAGGACGCCCCTTCCAGAATGCTTTGCCCCTCGCTGAGTTCCTCCGTGTACCCCGACATGTAAATCACTTTCAGGTCGGGCAATAGCCGCTTCAGCCGCTTTGCCAATTCCGGGCCGCGCATCCGCGGCATGACCACATCCGTGACCAGGACATCGATTTCGTCGGCGAATTTATGTCCGATGTCGAGGCCTTCTTCACCATCCACGGCGGTCAACACTTGGTAGCCGGCGGCCTTCAGGAACTCGCATGTCAGCGCCCGCACATCCGCCTCATCCTCGACCAGCAGCACCGTCTCTCGCCCGCCGCGCACCTTGGCTGCGCGCTCGTCCGCCGGAACGCCCTCCACCTTTTCCGCCACTCGCGGCAGGTAAATCTCAAAGCGCGCTCCCGTTCCCGGTTCGGAATCTACGAAAATATAGCCGGAACTCTGTTTCACAACTCCATACACCGTAGCCAATCCGAGGCCCGTGCCTTTGCCCGGCTCCTTGGTCGTAAAGAACGGCTCGAAAATCCGGGCCTTGATGGTTGCGTCCATTCCAAAGCCGGTGTCGCTCACCGCAAGCATCACATAGTCCCCCGGCGCCAGCGGCGGGCGCGACTGCGCGTAAGGCGCATCTACACAAACATTCTCGGTCTCAATGGTCAACGTTCCGCCCTTCGGCATAGCATCGGAAGCATTCACGATCAGATTCAACAGCACCTGCTCTATCTGCCCGGGATCAGCCTGCACACGTCCGAGCGGCTCGCCCAACTGGACTTTGTATTCGATGTCCTCGCGCAAAAGCCGCTGTAGCAGCCTGCCCATCTCCGCGATCAATTCGTTCAGGTCCAAAATCTTCGGCTGCAGCATCTGCCGGCGGCTGAACGCCAGCAACTGCCGCGTCAACAGCGCCGCGCGGTCCGCCACGCGCCGAATCTGCTCGCAATTCCCGCGCACCGCGTCGGTCGGTTTCATGCGCTCGAGCGCCAGGTCGCTGTTTCCCTTGATCACCGTCAGCAGATTGTTGAAGTCGTGCGCCACGCCGCCGGCCAGCCGTCCCAGCGCATCCATCTTCTGCGCCTGCCGAAGCTGTTCCTCCAACTGCTCCCGTTGCTCCTGGTTCCGTTCCAGGGTGTCACGCATGCTTTCGAACGCGCGCGTTACTCGCGCCACTTCGTCTCCGCCTGCTGCCGTCAGCGGGAAGCTGAAATTTCCTTCTTCCAGCGCGCGCACGCCTTCCACCAGCGAGCCCAGCGGTTTCGTAAACGTATCCGAAATCACGTAAACCAGCGTCACTCCGACGAGCACCACAATTAGCCCCAAGCCTACGAGCATGTGATTGAGCCGACCGAGCGATGCCAGTGCCTCTTCATCCGATTTCAGTACAATAAAACTCAAGGTCGGATGCGCGCCCGGCAGCAGGTCTAGCGAGTTAGTGTAGAAGTGTCTGTCTCCGAGCCGCGCCTCCTGCAGCTTGTTTCCGAGCCGGAGCTGAGCGGCGATCTGTTGTTCCTCCACAGCCGGCAGCGAACTCACCCCTAGGCCCTCAGCGGTCTGAAACACCACCTCGCTCGCGAGAATCCGTCCCAAATCCTTCGCTCGCGGGGGATCGATTTCCCGGCCCACAACTACCGCGCCCATAGCCACGCTGTTGATCGGCGGGTCCTTAAAGAACCGCTTCACCACCACTTGATAAATCCGTTTGCCATTCACCCACCAGTCCTGGCTCACCGCGTCTCCCACCAGGTCCTTGATGCGTTCGCTCGGCACGTCCGCCGGAAAGTCCGAAATCCTGCTCTCGAGCGCGGTAATTTTGCCCTGGCTGTCCACCAGCGCGAACAGGTCGCACTCCTCGGACTGCCACGGGTCCTGGCTTACCTCGCGGATCACCGTGGGATCGCCGTTCCGCATGTATGCAAGCGTGGCTAGCAGCTCTGCCTTGCGGCCCAAAACCAGCCGCCGTTGCTGCTCCATGACCTGAAATGTGAGGATGGAATTGCGCGCGTCTTCTTCGACCTGCCGCTGCACTTGGGCCTGCATGGACTGGCGCACGGTCAGCAGGGTGCCGCCGGTCATCGTGGCGATGACCAGAACCAGCGAGAGCAAGAACTTGCTGCGCAGTTTCATTTGTCCCGCGAATTCCTGGATTCGTTCGACGGTCACCGGAAACAAACTTGGCCTTCTTGCTTGGCCTCTTGGGCGCCCGCCGACCCAGCGCTCGGGGACATTGGTCGCGTGCTAGGTCGAGCCATCATGTTTCGCTTGCGTTCGCATGAGAGGCTAGGAGATCAACGATTGTGTGTTTTGCAAGCTTTCGCCGTAATAGCTCTTCAGTACCATCCGCGTGGTACGCGTGCACCTTCTGCTGACTCGCAATCTCGCTCTTTCTTCGGGGGCTTCTGCTTTCATCCGCTTATCCATGGGCTTAGCCGCGGTAGCCACCGCGGCACATTCCGGGAATATTCCTCATACTGCGCGCCAAACATCCGGCGCAGCGTTGGTTCCTCGTATCCCAGCACAAACAGGTGCACTGCGAGCAGCGCCAGGCACGCCAAGCCGATCGCGGCCAAGTTCGTCCGCCCGAACACCACCCACAGCCCTGTCCATCCGGTAAGGAATCCCACGTACATCGGATTACGCACGTAGCGGTAGAACCCCACAACCACCAGCCGCTTCGGCGGAGCGATCGGCGCGGGCGTGCCGTGTCCCGTGCGCCCGAAGTCCCACACACATCGCAATGCCACTGCAAATCCCAGTACCGACGGCGCGACCGCAATCCAACGCCATCGCCCCGTTCCGGTCGTGTCCACATGAAACCCCAGCCATCCCGGCAACAACCAGAACCACAAAGCAAAGAATCCCGCTCCCACCAGTAGCGACGCGAGGGTCGTCACCCAACCTCCGTCGCGCCCCGCGTGTCCCGCTGTTCCGACCCCGGTGTTGGTCATACGCCACCCCTTTCTTTTCCCGCTTCTCGCAACTTCGAATTTCTATTTTCAACTTTGCCATCTGTCCTTCCTACCCAGGCAAACGACACGTGATCCGCTTTGGTTACAAGCTTCCTCCGTTCGAGGATTTCCTGCCTCGCCAAATCGTCCGTTCGTTTCATTCTTTTCATTCGCATCAGAATCTTCGCGAAGTGGCGTTTTGTTTTTTCGGAGTGCACAATGGAGCAAGCATGCGTTGGGATTCTCAAGCGGAAGAAGGCCGGCTGGTGAGGAAACTGTGCGCCCTCGCGGTCGCTTTGGTGGCCCTGGCCCTTGGCGCAACCGTCGCCGCGCAGAAGCGAGCGGAGCCGAGCTTACCCTACACCGCCATCCACGACCCGCAATTTATTTCTGCTTCCTCGGCCACGTTTCTGCACGATCCCGACCGCGTCATTGGCATCATGGCAGGATCCGTCGCCAAGGCCTACCCCGCCGCCATTCTGTCTCAGCATGGCCTGGTGGAAGATCAATCTCCTTCCGGTCCTATCGCCATCACCTGGTGAAGCTACTGCAACACGGCCCTCGTGTTCAGGGCCGCCAGCAAGGGCCGCGAACTTCATATGGACGATGCCGGCGTCATCGGCGGAAACGAAGTTTTCCAGGACCGCGAAACCGGCAGCCGCTGGCAGCAATCCAGCCTGCAAGCCATTTCCGGGCCTCTCAAAGGCGACCGCCTCGAGCCGTATCCTTTTCTTCTCACCGATTGGAGGGAATGGCGCCGCCTCCATCCGGAAACGCTGGTGCTGAAGCCTCTCCCGGGTTATGCCGACCGCATCCCCGAAAAGAACGAGATGATTCGCCGCGGCCTCTCCGGCGAAGGTTCCGCGCCTCCCGGCGTGCTTCGCGTGGACACCCGCCTCAAGCCGCGCACCATGATTCTCGGCCTCGACGTCGGCGCGTCGAGCGAAGCGTTTCCGCTGACCGCTCTGCGCGAAGCGCGCGTGGTTCACGATGAGCTGGGCGGCCAGCCCATCCTCATTGTCCATCAGCCGGCATCGGACACCACCACTGCCTTCATCGCGCGCACAAAAGGGAAGACGCTGCAATTCCGCGCCGCCAGCGCCGACGCTACCGAGCTCACCGATAAAGAAACCGGCTCGCGCTGGGACGCTTATGGGAAATGTCTTTCTGGTCCGTTGAAGGGTTCGCAGCTCGAATCACTCATCTTGGAGCCGGAATACTGGTTCGCCTGGTCGGAATTTCATCCCGAAACGAGAATCTACGCCTCCCCTGCACGAAAGGATTAAGTCGCAACGGGCAATATTGACGCAGCACAATTCGGGAGCAGCGGTCGCTTCTTTAACGGCCGTGTGGGGTGCGTAGGCAGTCGTGCTAATAAACCGCCAAACCTCGGCCGCTTGACGAAGAAGCTCCCGAGGGCTGTGTCATTCCGAGCTGCGCAGGCGTTCTGGCCCCGGCACCTTGAGTCGTCAACGCCTTATGCCGGCCCCGGCATCGTCAAGGGAACGCCTTTTTTCGCGAAGATCAGCGCCAGGAGTTTCGCCGGCTGGCTCTCGCTCGCGTTGCGCGACACCTCGTGCGTGCTTCCGGGCGGCTCGAAGAACATTTCTCCCGGCCGGTAGGTTTTCTCTTCTTGCCCGGAAACCTTGGTGACCACGTTTCCTTCGAGCACATAGGCCAACACGAACCCCGCGTGGTGATGCACCTTGCCCACCCTACCTGGCGGGTAATCCACCGTGCTGACGGTCACTTCCCAGTCGTCCATCGCGATGTTCGGCAAGTCATGCTTAAACACCAGATCCACTCCGGCTCGCTCGGCGGACTGATTGGTCTGCGAGCCCGCATGAGCCTCAGTTTGGGCTACACGCTGCACTTGAGAACCTGACCCTGGCGGAGGCTCGTTCCGCCCGAGAGACGGCTGATCCGTCATTCCGCTTCGTGCCTGGGTCTCGGCCGCGCCCAGTTCACACAACAACGCAATCGCTCCCACAAGGGTATCTCTTCGCGTCATGGTCATCATGGGCCGATTATACTCTTGGCCCGCCTTGGTAGCTGCCGACGTT